>NZ_JBFUEO010000054.1:0-17915 GCF_056403935.1 Pedococcus sp. P2_E4
AATCCGGACAGGGTGCAACCTGTCCGGATTCACGTAACCCCTGCTAGCAGGGGTTAGGTCAACTCCCGGGCGGCTGGTAGGCGCCGGGCTGAGGGCGGTCGAGGCGCAGGATGCGGTGCAGCGGGTCGTCGACCGGGTTGTCCGGCTCGAACCGGCCCTCACCGACGTGCCGGAACCCAGCCTTCCCCAGCGCCCGCCACGACGCGGTGTTGGCTGCCACCACCGAGACGAGGATCGCGGGGGCGTCGGGGAACTCGTCCCAGGACCGCGCGGCCATGGCCGCGATCATCGCCGTGCCCAGCCCCTTGCCGTATGACGCGGGGTCGCCGAGGAGGTAGTCGAGCGTGAGCGCCCCGGCCGGGACCTCGACGGCCGACGCGAAGTCCCGCAGGTTCTCCTCGTAGTCAGCCACCCGGGAGCGCTGGAGCAGCCCGACGGGGCGCCCGCCGACGAGTGCGACCCAGTCCTCGTTCGGCTCGCTCCCGTCGACGGACCCACCGAAGTCGCGCTCCAGCGCCTCCGTGGTCCACTCGTGGTTCCACCAGCGGGCCACCGCGGGCTCGGCCAGCCACGTGGCCAGCAACGGGAAGTCCGCGCGCGTCAGCCGGCGGAACCCGACGGCATACGGCAGACCCACGGTGGCCGCCGGGGCTCAGGCGCCGATGGTCGCGGTGTCGATGACGAAGCGGTAGCGCACGTCGGACTTCACGACGCGGTCGTAGGCCTCGTCGACCTGGGAGGCCGCGATGGTCTCGATCTCGGCGGCGATGCCGTGCTCGGCGCAGAAGTCGAGCATCTCCTGGGTGAGCGCGATGCCGCCGATGTTGGACCCGGCGATCGTCTTGTCACCGCTGATGAGCGCACCGAAGGGCAGCTTCTGCGGGTTCGGCGGCAGCCCCACGGTGACGAAGGCCCCGAACGGCTTGAGCAGCGAGAGGTACTGCGTCAGGTCGAGGTCGGCGCTGATCGTCGAGATGATGACGTCGAACGTGCCCGCGAGGTCCTCGAAGGTCTTGGCGTCGCTGGTCGCGCGGTAGTCCGACGCACCGAAGGCGCGGCCGTCGGCCTCCTTGGACAGGCCCTGGCTGAGCACCGTGACATCGGCACCCATGGCTGCGGCGATCTTGACGCCCATGTGCCCCAGGCCGCCCATGCCGACGATGGCGACTTTGGCGTCCGGGCCGGCATGCTCGAGCCAGCGCTTGAGGGGCGTGTACAGGGTGATCCCGGCACACAGCAGCGGGGCCGCCGCGTCGAGCTCGATCCCGTCGGGGATGCGGACCACGAAGCGCTCGGTGACGACGACCTGCTGGCTGTAGCCGCCCTGGGTCGTGGTGCCGTCGACGTCCTCGTCGCCATAGGTGAAGACGGCCTTGCGCTCGCAGAAGTTCTCGTGGCCGGCCGTGCACTGGGCGCACTCGCCGCACGAGTCGACCATGCAGCCGACTCCGACCCGGTCGCCCACGCTGAACGCGGTGACGTCGGGTCCGACCTCGGCAACGACCCCGGCGATCTCGTGCCCGGGGGTGAGCGGGTAGCTGGTCTGGCCCCACTCGCCGCGGACGGTGTGGATGTCGCTGTGGCAGATGCCGGCGAACTTGATGTCGATCCGGACGTCGTCCGGCCTCAGGTCGCGCCGCTCCACCGTCGTCGTCTCGAACCGGCCGTCAGCGGACGGCATGGCGAGGGCGGGGGTGGTGGTGGTCATGACACTCCTTGGTTCGGGGAGGCGCCCGCTGGGACAGGGCACCACCTGGTGACAAGTCACCTCCCCGCGACGGTATTCCGCAAGCCGGGGGTCTCAGAGACCCTTGGCGATCGCCGCGGCCACCTCGCGGTAGGCCTTGGCACCCTTGGACGTCCGCGACGTCGCGAGGATCGACCGTCCCACGGCCGGTGCCTCGGCGAAGCGCACCGTCTTGGGGATGGGCGGGCTGAGCACCGGCAGGCCGTAGCGGCCGCCCACGTCCGCGAGGACCTCCTGTGCGTGGTTGCTGCGCCCGTCGAACAGCGTGGGCAGGATGCCGATGATCCGCAGGTCCTTGTTGAGGATCTTCTGGACGTCGACGACGGTGTCGAGCAGCTGGCCGACGCCGCGGTGGCTGAGCATCTCGCACGGCATCGGGATGATGAGGCCCTGGCTGGCCGTGAGGGCGTTGAGCGTGAGGACGCCGAGGCTGGGCGAGCAGTCCAGCAGGATCACGTCGTAGTCGCCGCGCACGTCCTCGAGCACCGTCCGCAGGATGTACTCGCGCCCGGGGCGGGGCAGCAGCTGCGCCTCGGCGCCGGCCAGGTCGATGGTGCTGGGCACGAGGTCGACGCCGTCGTCGCAGGCGACCCTGACGTCGGCGATGGACGTCCGGCCGAGCAGCACCTCGTTGACCGACGCCTCGACCTCGTCGGGGTCGACCCCGAGGCTGAAGGTCAGGCACGCCTGCGCGTCGAGGTCGACGAGCAGCACCCGCCTGCCCTGCTCGGCGAACGCGGCGCCGAGCGAGGCGACCGTGGTGGTCTTGGCCACGCCGCCCTTCTGGTTGGCCACCGAGATGACCGTTGCGGGCTTGGTGCGGGTCGTCGCCACGGGGGGCCTTTCGTCCGTGCGGGCGGGCTGCGTGCCCAAGTCTGTCAGGTGGTGGAGACCGGCTCCTCGAGGGCCGCCCAGTTGGACTTCTCGGGGCCGTAGGCCTGGCCGGCGGGGCAGTGGGCCCGGAAGTCGCACCACTGGCACAGCGGCCCGAGACTCGCTGGGAACCGCCCTGAGTCGACCCCGAACTCGGCGTAGTCGGCCTCGGCGCGCCGAGCATCGCGGGCGATCGACTCGGCCTCCTCGATCTTGCGCTTCAGCGACTCACCGGTGTGCTCGTGGGCGGCGACCGTGCCGGTCGGCAGGTGGTGCAGCTCGACACGCACACAGCGGCGGCGGAACATCTTCCACGCGGCGGCGGCGTACAGCGCCAGCGGCAGGGAGGTGCGGGCGTCGTCGTCGGTGGGCGCGTGCCGGCTGGTCTTGTAGTCGACCACGACGAGCTCGCTGCCACGATCGTCGAGCCGGTCGACGCGGCCCTGCAGGGCGACGGTGTCGGTCTTGAGCGAGACGGTGCGCTCGATGCCGAGCGGCTGGGTGGCCGGGTCGACGTCCTCGACGTATGCCGCGACCTGGGCCTGTGCCCGCTCGCGCCACTCGAGCGACTGCTCGGGGTCGCGGAAGCCCACGTCGATCCACGAGGCGCGCACGAGCTCGGCGGCCGCCTCGGGCGTGCGCCGCTCGGGGGCGAGGTCCCACCAGTCGCGCAGGGCGTTGTGCACGGCCACGCCGACCGAGGTGTGGCCACGCTGGGGCCGGCTCGGTGGCGACGGCCGGTCGAGGTACTGCATGCGGTAGCGCCGCGGGCAGTCGAGCCACGCGAGCAGCCGGCTCGGGCTCGCGCGGAAAAGGCGTGTCGGCATACCGACGAACTCGCCCTGCACGAACTCCGTCGCGCCTCCTGTGGCCTCCCCCGCTGACACCCGACCCACGCTAGGCGGTGCCGGTGACAAAGGCGCGGATGCTGTCGGCGACCATCTGGACGGCGATGGCCGAGAGCAGCAGGCCGGCGATGCGGGTGACGAGGACGGTGCCGCTGTCCTTGAGGACCCGGTGCACCTGGCTGGCGAAGCGGAAGAACAGCCACACCACGAACATCGTGGCGACCAGGCCGGCGGCGACCGCCACGTAGTCAGCCGCGTCGTCGGAGGACTTCACCGCCAGCATCGTCGCGACGATCGCACCCGGTCCGGCCAGCAGCGGGGTCCCGAGCGGCACCAGCGCGACGTTGACGCCTGCATCGGCATGCTGCTCCTGCTCGGAACCGGTGAGCAGCTGCAGGGCCACGAGGAGCAGCAGCAGGCCACCGGCGCCCTGCAGGGCGGGCAGCGAGATGTGCAGGTAGGTGAGGATCTGCTGGCCGAACACCGCGAACAGCACGATGACGCCCAGCGCGACGAGGGAGGCGCGACGGGCTGCCGCGACCTTCTGCTTCTGGGTGAGCGACCCGGTGAGTGCGAGGAAGATCGGCAGGGCTCCGGGCGGGTCCATGATCACCAGCAGCGTCACGAAGACAGAGCCGAACGTCTGCGCGTCGAGGATGCTGCTCACGGCCGCACCACCTCGATCCCGCTCGTCGCCTGCTCCTCGATCTGCGCCAGCACCTCGGGTTCCGTGGTGTTCTCGCCCAAGCGGTTCTCCTTGCCGTCCCCGTGGTAGTCGCTGGAGCCGGTCACGAAGAGCCCCAGCCTCTGCGCCAGCCGCTCGGCGTGCTCGACCTCGACGGGACGGTGGTCGCGGTGGTGTGCCTCGAGCCCGGCGAGCCCGGCGTCGGCCATCGCCTCGATGACGTCGTCGTCGACGGTCCAGCCGCGCCCGTTCGCCAAGGGGTGCGCCATGACCGGCACCCCGCCCGCCGCGCGGACAAGCTCGACGGCGCGGACCGGGTTGGGCGCGTAGTGCGCCACGTAGTAGCGCGAGCCGTTGGCGAGGACGTCACGGAACGCCTCGTGGCGGTCTGCGACGAAGCCGTTGGCCACGAGGACGTCGGCGATGTGCGGTCGCCCCAGGGTGGCGCCCTCACCGGCGACGGCCCGCACCTGCTCGACCGAGACCGGTATGCCGTCGGCGGCCATCTTGGCCACCATCCTGTCGACGCGGGTCTCGCGGGAGTCGCGCGCCCTCTCCAGCTCGGCCAGCAGCTGGGGAGAGTCGGGGTCGACCAGGTAGGCCAGCAGGTGGACGCTGACGCCCCGCTGCGAGCAGGAGACCTCCACGCCGCGCACCAGCCCGACCCCGTGCTGGGCGGCAGCGGCCACGGCGGCCGGCCAGCCGGCATACGTGTCGTGGTCGGTGAGGGCCACGACGTCCAGGCCTGCGCGCGCCGCCTGCGCCACGACCACCTCGGCGGGTTCGGTGCCGTCGCTCGCGGTGGAGTGGGCATGGAGGTCGATCGGCACGCCCCAAGGGTAGGGCCACCGAACCCGGGCGGACGCCAGGCGCCTCCGGGGGGCGGGGACGGGTCTGCGGACCCTCGCCGCACCGGCTGCGTGCCATCATCGGGAGGTGCCCGCGACGTCCCGCCTCCCGATCAGGGACGCGGAGGGTGCCGACCGGTTCGAGGTCTTCCTCGTCTGCTCGGTGCTGTCGATCGCGCTGACGCGGATGTTCCTGGCGGCCACCGGCTTCCCCCAGCTCGGGGGCGGCACCCTGCACCTGGCGCACCTGCTGTGGGGTGGCCTCGGGATGCTCGTCGCGTTGCTGCTGAACATGCTGTTCCTCAGTCGTGCCGTGCGGAACGTCGCAACCGTCTTCGCCGGGATCGGGTTCGGGCTGTTCATCGACGAGGTGGGCAAGTTCGTCACCGGCGACAACAACTACTTCTACGAGCCGGTGGCGGCCATCATCTACGGCACCTTCGTGGGGATGTACCTGCTCGTCGTCTTCGTCGTGCAGCGGCACCCGATGACCGACCGCGAGCGCGTCGTCAACGCCGTCGAGCTGCTCAAGGAGTCTGCGGCCCACGACATGGACGCCGCCGAGCGGCGGCGCGCCGTCGAGCTGCTCGCCCAGGTCGGGCCGTCGGAGCCGCTGGCCGCGCCACTGCGTGAGGCGATCAGCCAGGTGCCGATCGAGGACACGTCGAGCTCATGGATCGCGCGGGCGTACTCCTGGGTGCGGTCGGCGATCACCGGGTTGCCCAAGCTCGAGCTGGTGAAGCGGACCGGCGTGATCGTGATCCTGGTCTTCGTCCTCGCGTCGGTGGGCCGACCCCTCGTCCTGTTGTCTCGGCAGCCCACCACGGGAGACCTGGTCTACGCACTGTTCTCGGTCGGTTCGGCGGGGCTGGCTGCACTGGCGGCGGTGTGGTGGTGGCGAGGTCGCCGGTCGCGGTCGCTGCGCCTGTTCGAGGTCGCGCTGCTGGCAGAGCTCTTCGTGGTGCAGTTCTTCCGGCTGCTCGACCAGGAGTTCGCCGGCTACCTGTTGGTGTTCCTCAACCTCGCGCTGCTCGGACTGTGCCGCGCGCTGCTGTTCGAGCACCGCCACCCCCGGCGGACCGACGCCGACCCCGTGATCCCGGTCGGTGAGGGCGCGACCTGACGCAAAGCCGCAGGTCAGCGACTCACTCGCCGTGCGCGGGGGAGGATCTCGACATAGCGTGAGTCCTCCGACGACGAAGGAGTGGGCGATGGGCACCGAGGACCTCGAGGCTGCAGCGGACGTCATCAAGGACGTGAGGGTGGCCATGCTGACCACGGTCGACGAGGCCGGCCGGTTCGTGTCGCGCCCCATGGCCACGCAGGAGCCGTTCGACGGGAGCGCCTGGTTCTTCGTGCGCTCCGGGTCACCCGTCGTCACGGAGGTCACCGCCAACCCGGAGGTGGGACTGACCTACGCGAGCAGCAGCACGTGGCTGTCGTTGCGCGGGACCGGCAGCGTGAGCCGTGACCAGGCGAAGAAGGACGAGCTCTGGAACGACTGGGTCGAGGCCTGGTTCCCGGACGGCCGGACGAACCCCGACATCGTGCTGCTGGAGTGCGACTGCGAGACGGGCGAGCTCTGGGACAGCCCCGGCGGCCAGCCCGGCCAGCTCCTGAAGATGCTCAAGGCCCGGGTCACCGGCACCTCGGCCGACGACGGCGGTCGCAACCAGGAGTCCCTCGACCTGAGCTGAGGCCCTGCGCCCGGACCCGGGCCGCGCTGTGAGGGAACGCACGCGGCATACCCGTGTCCTTGGCTGGCCCGCATCGGCAGGATGGGGGCCATGCAATTCGGACGCAGCTACGAGGAGTTCGAGGTCGGCGCGGTCTACAAGCACTGGCCCGGCAAGACGGTGACCGAGTACGACGACCACCTGTTCTGCCTGCTCACGATGAACCACCACCCGCTCCACCTCGACTCGAACTACGCGGAGAACACCACCCAGTTCAAGCGGAACGTCGTCGTGGGCAACTACATCTACTCGCTGCTGCTCGGCATGAGCGTGCCGGACGTCTCGGGCAAGGCGATCGCCAACCTCGAGATCGAGTCGTTGCGCCACGTGGCCCCGACCTTCCACGGCGACACCATCTACGGGCAGACCGAGGTGCTCGACAAGTGGGAGTCGACCTCCAAGGACGACCGTGGCGTGGTCCACGTCGAGACCAAGGGCTACAACCAGGACGGCACCCTCGTGTGCATCTTCCGGCGCAAGGTCATGGTGCCCAAGGAGATCTACCTGCAGGCCCGCGGTGGCGAGCAGCCCGGTCGCCCGGTGCTCCAGGAACCCCCGCCCAAGGACTGACCCCCTGGGCGCCGAGTTCGACGCTCAGCCACGAGCTCGTGCAACCGGCGCCCCCAGCGTGATCCCGCACACGACCGCCGGTATGCCGCGTGGTCGCCGCCGTGCCCGGCTAGGGTCGCGTCATGGCCGATTTCGTGGGGGCGGTTGACCAGGGCACCACGAGCACCCGCTTCATGGTGTTCGACCACAGCGGCGCCGAGGTCGGCCGCCACCAGCTCGAGCACGAGCAGGTGATGCCGCAGGCCGGCTGGGTCGAGCACAACCCGCTGGAGATCTGGGAACGCACCCAGACCGTGATCGGCTCTGCCCTGTCGCACCTCGACCTTCAGGCCGGCGACCTGTCCGCCCTGGGCATCACCAACCAGCGCGAGACGACAGTGGTGTGGAACCGCCGCACCGGCCGCCCGCTGTACAACGCCATCGTCTGGCAGGACACCCGCACCGACCGGATCGCCCGGGCCCTCGACCAGTCCGGCCGGGGTGACGTGATCCGCGAGCGCGCCGGCATCCCCCCGGCCGCCTACTTCTCCGCAGGCAAGGTCCAGTGGATCCTCGAGAACGTCGACGGCGCGCGGCAGGCGGCAGAGGCGGGCGAGGCGATCTTCGGGACGATCGACACGTGGCTGCTCTGGAACCTCACGGGCGGCCCCGACGGGGGCGTGCACGTCACGGACGTGACCAACGCCAGCCGCACCATGCTCATGGACCTGCGGACCCTCGACTGGGACGACGAGCTGCTCGGCTTCTTCGGGATCCCCCGGCAGATGCTCCCCCAGATCCGTCCGAGCTCGGACCCGGAGCTCTACGGGACGACGCGCACCGCAGGGCCCCTCGGTGGAGAGGTGCCGCTGGCGGGCGACCTCGGCGACCAGCAGGCGGCGACCGTCGGCCAGGTGTGCTTCTCGCCCGGCGAGGGCAAGAACACCTACGGCACGGGCAACTTCATGATCCTCAACACCGGTGAGGAGATCGTGCGCAGCGAGTCGGGGCTGCTCACGACCCTGTGCTACCAGCTCGGTGACGCCAAGCCGGTCTATGCCCTCGAGGGGTCGATCGCCGTGACGGGCTCGGCGGTGCAGTGGCTGCGCGACCAGCTCGGCATCATCAGCGGCGCCGCCGACATCGAGCGGCTCGCCAACCAGGTCGAGGACACCGGCGGTCTCTACTTCGTCCCCGCCTTCTCCGGGCTCTTCGCGCCGTACTGGCGACCCGATGCGCGCGGAGCGATCGTCGGCATGAGCCGGTTCAACACCAACGCCCACCTCGCGCGGGCGACCCTCGAGGCCATCTGCTACCAGACCCGTGACGTCTCGGACGCGATGACCAAGGACAGCGGGGTCGAGCTCGAGGTGCTCAAGGTCGACGGCGGGGTCACGGCCAACAGCCTCTGCATGCAGCTGCAGTCCGACATCCTCGGGGTCCCCGTGTCCCGCCCCGTGGTCGCGGAGACGACGGCGCTCGGGGCGGCCTACGCTGCTGGTCTGGCCACCGGGTTCTGGTCCGGCACGGACGAGCTCCGCGCCAACTGGCAGGAGTCCCAGCGGTGGTCCCCGACCTGGTCGGAGCGCCAGCGCGCCGACGGGTATGCCGGGTGGCGCAAGGCCGTGGAGCGCACCCTGGACTGGGTGGACGTCGACGAGGGGTGACGAGGTAATGGCTCAGCAAGACCGCAGGCGTGGCCTGTCACCCCGGGGCCGGGAGGACGCGATCGAGGTCCTGTCCTCAGGCGTCGAGCTCGACCTGCTGGTGATCGGCGGTGGTGTCGTCGGCGGCGGCACCGCGCTCGACGCGGTGACCCGCGGGCTCTCGACGGGCCTGATCGAGCAGCGCGACTTCGCCAGCGGGACCTCCTCCCGCAGCAGCAAGCTGATCCACGGTGGGCTGCGCTACCTCGAGATGCTCGACTTCGCCCTCGTCCGCGAGGCCCTGAACGAGCGCGGACTCCTCCTGACCCAGCTCGCCCCGCACCTGGTCCGGCCGGTGCCGTTCCTCTACCCGCTCAGCCACCACGTCTGGGAGCGCGGCTACGTCGGCTCCGGCATCGCGCTCTACGACGCCATGGCCATGGGGTCGCGCCACGGCGCAGGACTCCCCCGTCACCGGCACCTCACCCGGCGCCAGGCGCTGCGGCTGATGCCGAGCCTCAAGAGCAGTGCCCTCACCGGTGCCGTCCAGTACTACGACGCCCAGGTCGACGACGCCCGGCACACGATGGAGCTCGCCAGGACCGCCTCGCACTACGGAGCCCACGTCGCGAATCGCGTTGCGGCAATTGGGTTCCTGCGCCAAGGCGAGCGGGTCACCGGGGTGCGCGCCCTCGACAAGCTCACGGACCGCGAGTTCGACGTCAACGCCAAGCAGGTCGTCAACGCGACCGGCGTCTGGACCGACGACACCCAGGCCATGGTCGGCGAGCGTGGGCAGTTCCACGTCCGTGCCTCCAAGGGCATCCACCTGGTCGTCCCGCGCGACCGCATCCACTCC
Source organism: Pedococcus sp. P2_E4 (assembly GCF_056403935.1). Lineage (NCBI taxonomy): Bacteria > Bacillati > Actinomycetota > Actinomycetes > Micrococcales > Intrasporangiaceae > Pedococcus > Pedococcus sp. P2_E4. Next base: position 9,792 of record NZ_JBFUEO010000054.1, read on the forward strand.
TCGACGGGGTTGATCCTGCGCACCGAGAAGTCGGTGCTGTTCGTGATCCCGTGGGGTCGGCACTGGATCCTCGGCACGACCGACACCGACTGGGCGCTCGACAAGGCCCACCCCGCGGCGACGCGCACGGACATCGACTACGTGCTCGACCACGTCAACCGCGTCCTCGCGACACCGCTGACCCACGAGGATGTCGAGGGCGTCTACGCCGGTCTCCGGCCGTTGCTGGCCGGCGAGTCCGAGTCGACCAGCAAGCTGTCGCGTGAGCACGTGGTCGCCCACAGCGCCCCGGGGCTGGTCGTGGTGGCCGGAGGCAAGTACACGACCTACCGGGTGATGGCCAAGGACGCTGTCGATGAGGCCGCCCAGGCCATCCCGGGCCGGGTCGCCGAGTCGACGACCGACACGGTGCCGCTGCTGGGCGGGGTCGGCTTCCACGCCGCCTGGAACCAGCGCCATACCCTCGCCCGCACCGCGGGCCTGCACGTGGCGCGGGTCGAACACCTGCTGAAGCGGTACGGCTCGCTGACCCAGGAGCTGCTCGACCTCATGGCCGAGCGACCCGAGCTCAAGGAGCCCCTCGAGGGTGCCGAGGACCACCTCAAGGCGGAGGTGGTCTACGCCGCGTCGCACGAGGGCGCCCTGCACCTGACCGACGTGCTCACCCGCCGCACCCGCATCTCCATCGAGGCATGGGACCGCGGGGTGTCTGCCGCCCCGGCAGCCGCAGCCCTGGTGGCCCCCGTCCTCGGCTGGGACGACGCCCGCACCAAGGAGGAGATCGACATCTACCTCGGGCGCGTGGAGGCCGAGCGGGTCAGCCAGACCATGCTCGACGATGCGAGCGCGGACGAGGCGCGCCGCCGGGGGCCGGACGGCACCCTCTGACCGCGCAGACCTTGGACATACTTTGAACATTGCAGGTCACCGCACTAGCGTGGCAGGTCCGAGCCTCTCCTGAAGGAGCGATCACCGTGTCCCCGACCAGCGTCCTGTGGTTGCGCCGGGACCTGCGGCGAGGCGACCTGCCGGCACTCGGGGCGGCCCACGACGCCGCCACCGCGGGGTCGGCCGAGGGTGAGGTCGCCGTCGTCTTCGTGCTCGACCCGGCCCTCTGGCAGGGTGCCGGCACGGCGCGCCGGGCCTGGCTCGCGGAGAGCCTCCGGGCGGCCGACGACGCCTACGAGGGACGGTTGTGCGTCCGCGAGGGCAACCCCGTCACCGTCATCCCCGAGCTGGCCTCCGAGCTGGGCGCCGGGTCGGTGCACGTGTCCCGCGAGACCACGCCGGCGGGGCGCCGGCGCGACCGGCAGGTCGCCCGAGCCCTCGCGCATGCCGGTGTCGAGTGGGTCGAGACCGGCACCCCGTATGCCGTGGGCCCGGGGTCGGTGCTCACCGGCGAGGGCGGCCCCTACAAGGTCTTCACGCCCTTCTCGAGGGCCTGGCGCGAGCACGGCTGGCCGGCGCCGGCCGCCGAGCCGCAGGGACTGCGGCTGGCCGAGGTGCGCTCGGACCGATCGGCCCACAGCGAGCTCGAGCAGGCCCGGGAGGCCTCCGGCCTGCCCGACCTGCCCGCGGCAGGAGAGCAGGCCGCCCTGGCGCGTTGGGCCGAGTTCCGCGACGACGCCCTGGCCAGCTACGGCACCGACCGCGACCGCGCCGACCTCGACGGGGTGTCGCGGCTGTCGCCGTACCTCAAGGTCGGGGCAGTCCACCCGCGCACCCTGTTGGCCGACCTCGCCGACGGGCACCGTCACCTCGGTGAGGGCGCGGAACGGTTCGCCACGGAGCTGGCCTGGCGCGAGTTCTACGCCGACGTGCTCTGGCACCACCCGCGGTCCGCCTGGCACGACCTGCGTCCTGGCTTGTCCGGGATGGACTACGACGACCCCGGCGAGGCGGTCGAGGCCTGGCGGCAGGGCCGCACCGGCTACCCGGTCGTCGACGCCGCCATGCGCCAGCTGCTGCACGAGGGCTGGATGCACAACCGGATGCGGATGGTCACGGCCAGCTTCCTCACCAAGGACCTGCACGTCTGGTGGCCGCTGGGTGCCAGGCACTTCCTCGAGCACCTCGTCGACGGCGACATCGCCTCGAACAACCACGGCTGGCAGTGGGTCGCCGGCACGGGCACTGACGCCTCGCCCTACTTCCGCGTCTTCAACCCGGTGACGCAGGGGCTGCGCTTCGACCCGCACGGCGACTACGTCCGTCGCTACGTGCCAGAGCTGGCGCACCTGCCCGGCAAGGCGGTGCACGAGCCCTGGAAGAGCGACGACGGCTACGCCCACGGCTACCCCGAGCGCATCGTCGACCACGCCGAGGAGCGTCGCGAGGCGCTGCGCCGCTACGACGCGGTGCGCTCGTGACCACCCCCGCCGCGCCCGGCGCCCACCGCGGCGCAGYCCGCCGGGGGGTCAACCCGGTGGGTGAGGTCCGCGACTTCATCCGGGCCGCCCTCGTCACGCCGGTTCCCCGGGACCACGCGGAGAGCGACGCCGCGTTCCGCCGCCGCCGTGTGGTCGCCCTCCTGACGCTGGTCGTGGGCGCCGTCGTCCTCGGGTTCGCGCTGCGGATCCAGCCCGGTGACCCGATGTTCTACGTCGCGACGCTCGGCCTCGCGGTCGTCTGGACCGTGGGCGCGCTCGTCTCCGGACCGCTCCACCTCGGCCGAGCGCACACCCGGTCCGGAGGGCAGGACGTGCGACCGATCGTCCAGTCGCTGGCCCTCGGGGCCCTGCTGCTGGCCCTGTTCCTCGTGGGCGCGTTCGTCGTGGCCCGCATCCCGTTGCTCCGAGACCCCGTGCAGCACCTGCTCGACCACGCGCGCCTCGGGTCGCTGCTGCTGGTCGCGGTCCTGACCGCCGTCAACGCGGTCGCCGAGGAGCTGTACTTCCGAGGAGCCCTCTACTCGGCGGTCGGGCGCCGGCACGCGGTCGCCACCACCACGGTCGTCTACGCACTGACCACGGCCGGGGCAGGCATACCCCTGCTCGTGCTCGCGGCGGGGCTGCTCGGGCTCCTCACCGCGCTGCAGCGCCGGGTCACCGGCGGCATCCTCGGACCGGTGATCACGCACCTCACCTGGTCCCTCGGGATGCTCTTCCTCCTGCCCGCCGTCCTCTCGACCGGAAGCTGAACCATGACCGCCGACACGCACCGCACCGCCCTCGTGACCGGAGCCACGGGATACATCGGCGGGGCCCTCGTCCCCGCCCTGCTCGAGGCCGGTTGGTCGGTGCGCGTCCTGACGCGCAGCCGGGCTGGCCTCGACGGCCGCCCCTGGCGCGGGGACGTCGAGGTCGTCGAGGGAGACGCCACGTCCCCGGACGACCTGGCGCGGGCCCTCCGCGGGGTGGACGTGGCCTACTACCTGCTGCACTCGATGGATGGCCAAGGGGACTTCGTCGCTCGCGACCGGGCCCTGGCCCGGGGGTTCGCCGCCGCGGCGTCCGACGCCGGCACCACCCGGATCGTGTACCTCAGCGGGCTCCACCCCGAGGGTGAGCTCTCCGAGCACCTGGCGTCACGTGTCGAGGTCGGCGAGATCCTCCTCGACGGCCCCGTCCCGGCGACGGTGCTCCAGGCGGGCGTCGTGCTCGGCGACGGGTCGGCGTCCTTCGACATGCTCCGCCACCTCACCGAGCGGCTGCCCGCGATGGTCGCGCCGAAGTGGGTCGACAACCTCATCCAGCCGATCGCGGTCGACGACGTCGTGCACTACCTCGTGGGGGCGGCCGACCTGCTCCCGGCCAGCAACCGCACCTTCGACATCGGCGGTCCCGAGGTCCTGACCTACGCCGAGATGATGCAGCGCTACGCCCGGGTCGCGGGCATCGGGCGACGGCTGATCGTCTCCGTACCCGTGCTCACTCCACGACTCGCGGGTCTGTGGGTCGGCCTGGTCACCCCCATCTCGGCAGGGATCGCCAGACCGCTCGTCGGCAGCCTCATCCACGAGGCGGTCTGCCACGAGGATGACGTCCTCGCCGCGATCGGGGCGCCGACCGGTGGCCAGACGGGCTTCGACGACGCCGTCCGGGCCGCCCTGCGCACCGTCGACCCGCACCAGTGGCGGCGCACCGCGCGGTGCACCGTGGCCGGCGTGGGCGCGACCGCCCTCGCGGGCGCCCTTCTCACCACCGTCCTCGCCCGTCGCAACCCCCGTCGATAGCCACAGGAGCTCCTCGTGCCCAGCGTCCAGCGCACCGTCACCACCACCGCCCCACCATCGCGGGTCCTGCCCTACCTGCTCGACTTCGAGAACGCGCCCGAGTGGGACGCCGGCACCGTGACCTGCACGCGCCGGTCCGGCGACGGTGGCCCCGGCACGGTCTGGCACAACGTGTCGAGGTTCGCCGGACGCACCGTCGACCTCGACTACACCCTCGAGAGCGTCACCGGCACGAGCTTCGTCATCGTGGGGCGCAACGAGACGACGACCAGCCGGGACACCATCACGGTCACGCCGGACGGCTCGGGCTCGTCGGTCGACTACCGGGCCGAGTTCTCCTTCACCGGTCTCGGCCGCTGGCTGTGGCCGGTGGCAATGCCGTTGCTGAACAAGCTCGGCAACGACACCGCCCGCACCCTCCAGACCGCCCTCGACCGGCTGTAGGCGCGCATGCCGAGGTTGCGGAAGGTGTCACCCCGGTCGAAGGGCTGGACGCGTCGCCGAGCCGGCAAGGGCTTCGTCTACCTCGACGAGTCCGGTGCGCGGCTGGGCTCCGCCGACGTCGAACGCATCCGGTCGCTCGCCATCCCACCCGCGTGGACGGACGTGTGGATCTGTCCACTCCCCCAGGGCCATCTGCAGGCGGTCGGCAGCGACGACGCCGGGCGACGGCAGTACCTCTACCACCCCGACTGGCGGCTCAAGCGCGACCAGGCGAAGTTCGAGCGGATCACGCAGGTTGCGCGTGACCTGCCGGTCGCCCGTCGCCAGGTCACGCGGGACCTCGACGCCGACGGCATGCCCCGGGCCAGGGCGGCGGCCACGGCCGTGCGGCTGCTCGACCTCGGCTACTTCCGCATCGGTGGTGACACGTACGCCGAGGACAACGGCTCCTTCGGCCTCACCACGCTCGAACGGCACCACGTGCGCGCCAGGTCCGGACACCTCGTCTTCGACTTCGTCGGGAAGTCGGGTATCGAGCACACCATCGAGATCGACGACGCCCAGGCGATCGCCGCGCTCGAGACGATGCGCAAGCGGCGCACCGACAGCGACCGGCTGCTCGCGCACCGTGAGGGCGGCCGCTGGGCAGACCTGACCGCCGCAGACGTCAACGACTACCTCGCCGACCTGCTCGGCGGCGACTTCACCGCCAAGGACTTCCGGACCTGGCACGCCACCGTGCTGGCCGCCTCCGCGCTGGCCGAGAGCGACGAGCCGGGCGACACCAAGGCCTCCCGCCAGCGAGCCGTCAAGGCGGCCGTCACGGAGGTCTCGGGCTACCTGGGCAACACGCCCACGATCGCGAGGAACTCCTACATCGACCCCCGCGTCATCGACCGCTACGAGTCGGGCAGCACCATCAGCGTCGACCTCAAGCGCTACCGCACCCCCGAACGTCGCCGTGCCGCCGCCGAGAAGGCCCTCCTGAAGCTGCTCTCCAGCTCCTGACCGCATCCCGCCCCCCAGGCGCCGGGCGGACGGGCGGGCTGGAGCACGCCATACCCCCGTGGCACGATGGCGGCGTGAGCGAAGAGCAGACCAAGCCCGAGAACCGCGCCCGCCCCACGACCGACGAGCTGCGGGCGTTCATCGCCGAGGACTGGGCGCCGCGGCGTCCGGCCACGACCGAGCGCACCGAGGCAGCGACGTATGCCGCCGCGCGCCGTGATGCGGTCAGCCAGGCTTTCCAGGGTGACCGGCTCGTCGTGCCCGCGGGCGGCCTCAAGGTGCGCAGCAACGACACGGACTACGTGTTCCGCCCACACAGCGCCTTCGTCCACCTGACCGGTCTCGGGGGTGACCGTGAGCCGGACGCCGTCCTCGTCCTCGAGCCGCGCGACGACGGCTCGCACGAGGCGATCCTGTACTTCCGGCCGCTGGCCGGACGCGACAGCGACGAGTTCTTCGCCGACAGCCGCTACGGCGAGTTCTGGGTCGGCGCCCGTCCGACCATCGAGGACATCGAGGCCGAGCTCGGGCTCACCGCGCGCCACATCGACGAGTTCGCGGACGCCGCCGTCAAGGACTCGGGCGAGGTCACCGTCCGCCTCGTGCGCGACGCCGACCGCGACCTGACCCGCGAGCTCGACTCCGCACGGCTGTCCGAGACGACCGAGCAGGACGAGCTGACCGAGGGCGACAACGAGCTCGCCCACTTCCTGTCGCACCTGCGAATCACCAAGGACGAGTGGGAGATCGACGAGATGCGCAAGGCCGTCGAGGCCACCCACCACGGCTTCGAGGCCGTGATCGCCGACCTGCCCGAGGCGCTGGCCAAGGCCCGCGGCGAGCGCTGGGTCGAGGGCGTCTTCGGGCTCACTGCCCGGCACGAGGGCAACGGCACCGGCTATGACTCCATCTGCGCCGCGGGCGACCACGCCAACACGCTGCACTGGATCAAGAACGACGGCGAGATCCACGACGGCGACCTCATCCTGCTCGACGCCGGGGTCGAGGTCGATTCGTTGTTCACCGCCGACATCACCCGGACGCTGCCGGTCAACGGCACGTTCACCGACGCGCAGCGCGAGGTCTACGACGCCGTCTACGCCGCCCAGGAGGCCGGCCTCGCCGCCGTGAAGCCCGGCAACAAGTTCTCGGACATCCACGCCGCGGCGATCCGGGTCATCGCCGAGCACCTGCACGCCTGGGGCCTGCTGCCCGAGGGCGTCTCCGTGGACGACACGCTGGACAAGGAGCACGGCCAGTACCACCGTCGCTGGATGGTGCACGGCACGAGCCACCACCTCGGCATCGACGTCCACGACTGCGCCCTCGCGACGCGCGAGGAGTACATGGACGCCGAGCTCGTGCCGGGCATGGTGCTGACCGTCGAGCCGGGCCTCTACTTCAAGGCCGACGACCTCAAGGCTCCCGAGCGGTTCCGCGGGATCGGGGTGCGGATCGAGGACGACGTACTGGTGACCGAGGACGGCCACGAGAACCTGTCGGCGGCCATGCCCCGCACGTCCTCCGACGTGGAGGCGTGGATCCGCGAGGTCCAGGCCCGCTGAGGGCGGGCGCCCGCCCTCAGCGGCGCTCGACGACGTCCAGCGTGAGGGCCTTGTCGACGCCTGCGGCCTGACCGCCCCAGCCGAGGATCATGCCGATCAGCTCGGCCGGCTTGGGGAACTGCTCGGGCAGCGCGTCGTTGTAGGCCCGGTGCGCCTCGAGCGACGCCACGGCCTGCTCGAACTGCTCGCCCACCTCGACGTAGTGCGTCGCCGTGGGTGAGCCACCGAAGCAGAGGCGCTTGACGTTCCACGGCTCGAACCCCTCCTCGATGAGCTCGGGGAAGATCCAGCGGTTCCCGGCGTCGGCCACCGCGTCGACGCACGCGAGCCCCACGGCGCGGTGGTCGGCCTGGTTGAGCATGCCCTGCACGAACCGGTCGCCGTAGTGGCCGGTGACCACGACGTCGGGCCGGCGGCGCCGGATCTCGCGAGCGATGTCCCGGCGCAGGTCCACGCCATACTCGACGACGCCGTCCCGGTGGGTGCCGAAGTCGACCTCCGTCACACCGACGAGCGCCGCCCCGTCGCGCTCCTCCTGCTCGCGGACCTTTGCCGCCTCGTCGGGGTGCATCGTGTCGATGCCGGCCTCGCCGCGGGTCAGCAGGAAGTACGTGACCGTCTTGCCGGCGGCGGTCCACTTCGCGACAGCCGCGGCGGTGCCGTACTCGATGTCATCGGGGTGCGCCACGACGCACAACACGGACGAGAAGTCGTCGCCGAACTCGGCCAGGGCGGGCTTGTCACCGGGGGCGTCAGTCATGGGCACGAGGGTATGCGGCTCGCGCACCGGTGTGTACGACGTTCGCCGGAGCGTGTGGTCGGTGGGTCCTCGAGGACCCGGGCTCAGCCCGCTGCGGGCGGGGTCGGCGGCTGGTCGGCGGGGCGTCCGGTCTGGGCCGCGCGCTGGGCGTCGGCCGCGCGCTGGGCATCGGC
>NZ_JBFUEO010000055.1:0-17247 GCF_056403935.1 Pedococcus sp. P2_E4
GCCGCCCGGCGGCCCGGCCGCCCGGCGGCCCGGCCGCCCGGTCACGTGCATTTCTGCCAGATCCGCCGCGACTGAACCCCATCGTCGTTGCCTCGCGTTGAATCGTGCCGTTTTCGCCACGTCTCGACCCTGTGGATGACGCCCGGGTGAGCCGTAGCCGATCCGACATGCTCGGGGGATGCGCGGACTCCCGGTGGTCTTCACCCGCACACAGGCCAACGCAGCTGGGCTGAGTGACCGCCTGCTCCAGGGGCCGCGCGTCCAGCGCGTCTTTCGAGGGGTGTATGCCGAGGCAGGCCTCGACGTCGACCTGCGCCTGCGCGCACGGGCCGCCTTGCTGATCGCCCCGGAGGGCGCCGTGGTAGCCCGACAGACGGCGGCGTTGCTGCTGGGTGGAGTCGTGCCGGCCGACCCGAGAGTGCACCTGCGCTTGCCGGCCGGGCGGATCCGCGTGCCCGGCATCGTCGACCGGACCAAGTCCGGCGAGTGGCAGACGGCCCGGATCGGAGGATTGCCGGTGACGACCGCTGAGGACACGTTCCTCGACCTCGCCGGTGAGCTGGGCCTCGTCGATCTCGTGGTGCTCGGAGACTCCTTGGTGCGTCGCCGCCGCACCACCGCCACCACGCTCGTGGCCGCGGCGGACAAGGCATCCGGTCGACATGTGGCACTGGCCCGTCGTGCGGCGGGTCTGGTCCGGCCCGGCGTCGACTCGCCCATGGAGTCACGGCTGCGCATGCTGCTGGTGCTCGCAGGTCTCCCGGAGCCCGTGGTCAACCACACCGAGCACGACGATCGCGGCTGGTGGGTGCGTCGCTTCGACCTGTCCTATCCGTCCGTGCGCGTGGCAGTCGAGTACGACGGGCGCCAGCATGCCGAGTCGGACCGCCAGTGGCAGCGGGACCTCGACCGCCGCGAGGAGCTCGACAACGACGGGTGGCGGATCGTCGTGGTGCTCGCCAGAGGGATCTACCGCGAGCCCGAGCGCACACTTGCCCGCGTCGAAACCGCATTGCGGGCGCAAGGGATGGCCGCGCGCGTCACCTCCCAGGAGTGGCGGACCCACTTCCGGTCGCAGGGCCGACGCCGGGCATGAGGAGATTCGTGGCGCAAGCGCCAGAAATCAACCCCAGCCGATCGCCGTGCGGTTGATTTCTGGCGGATCCGTCGCAAACCGACGGCGAGGCGGACTGGGGCTCCGGCCGGTCCGTGCACCGTGGTCGGGTGGGGAGCGGGTCTGACACGATGAGCCCATGAGCGAGAACTTCGATGCCGTCGACGTCATCATCACCAAGCGCGGCAAGGGCGAGCTGTCGGACGGCCAGATCGACTGGGTGATCGACGCCTACACCCGCGGCGCCGTCGCGGACGAGCAGATGTCGAGCCTGGCCATGGCGATCCTGCTCAACGGCATGAACCGTCGCGAGATCTCGCGCTGGACCGGCGCCATGATCGCCTCGGGCGAGCGGATGGACTTCTCGTCCCTGTCACGCCCGACCTCGGACAAGCACTCGACCGGCGGAGTCGGCGACAAGATCACGCTGCCGCTCGCCCCGCTGGTCGCGGCGTGCGGAGTCGCCGTTCCCCAGCTCTCGGGCCGCGGTCTCGGCCACACCGGAGGCACGCTCGACAAGCTCGAGTCGATCCCCGGGTGGCAGGCGGCGATGAGCAACGAGCAGATGATGCGTCAGCTCGAGGACGTCGGCGCCGTCATCTGCGCGGCCGGCGACGGCTTGGCCCCGGCCGACAAGAAGCTCTATGCCCTGCGGGACGTCACCGGCACCGTCGAGGCCATCCCGCTCATCGCCTCGTCGATCATGAGCAAGAAGATCGCCGAGGGCACGGGTGCGCTCGTCCTCGACGTCAAGGTCGGCAGCGGCGCGTTCATGAAGAACGTCGAGGACGCCCGCGAGCTGGCCCGGACCATGGTCGACCTCGGCACCGACGCCGGTGTCACGACGGTGGCGCTGCTGACCAACATGCAGGTGCCGCTCGGGCTGACCGCGGGCAACGCCATGGAGGTCCGGGAGTCGGTGGAGGTGCTCGCGGGCGGCGGTCCCGAGGACGTCGTCGAGCTCACCCTCGAGCTGGCCCGCGAGATGCTCGCGGCCGCGGGACGCACCGACGTCGACCCCGCGGACGCCCTCAAGGACGGTCGGGCCATGGACGTCTGGAACGCCATGATCCGCGCCCAGGGTGGTGACCCCGACGCCGCGTTGCCCGTGGCCAAGGAGACGCACGACGTCCTCGCGCCGGCCGATGGCGTGCTGACGCAGCTCGACGCCCTCAAGGTCGGCGTGGCCGCGTGGCGCCTGGGCGCCGGCCGAGCCCGCAAGGAGGACCCGGTCCAGGCGGGTGCCGGTGTCGTGATGCACGCCAAGCCCGGTGCCACGGTGCGCGCCGGCGAGAAGCTGCTCACGCTCCACACCGACACACCCGAGCGGTTCGAGCGGGCCCTGGAGTCGCTCGACGGCGCCTTCACGATCGGTCCCGAGGGCTCGCGGCCGGACCTGCTGCCGTTGGTCATCGAGAAGATCTCCTGACCCGTTCGGCTGCCTGACCGGCGAACTCCGACACGCGACCCACCACCGCGCGGTCCCACATCACGCGTCGGTGGCCCAGGCCGTCGGTCAGCAGGAGCCGGGCGTCGTGCCAGGCGTCAGTGAGGGCGACGGCACCGGCCACCTCGGCCTCGACGTCGTCGCGGTCGTGGACCACGAGCAGGTGCGGCAGAGAAGGCCGTCGTGCAGCCATGCTGATCAGGTCCAGCTCCGTCATGGCCAGGCCCACGCGGCGCTCGGCCCGGCGCGCCATGACGTCGCGCGTCCGCTGGCCCACGCCGAGGGCGTCCCCGAAGAGCCCGAGCATTCCCTCCACCGATCGGGGCGGAGCGATGAGGACCAGCGAATCCGGCGAGACGCCGTGACCGAGGGCATGCAGCGTGGCCATGCCGCCCGCCGAGTGGGCGACCACGACGGTCGGGCGCCCGAACTCGGCCACGACCGCCGTCAGGGCCTGCGCCATCTCGACGAACGTCGTGGACCGCGAGCCGTTCGCCCCCGGTCCGGAGTCGCCGTGGCTCGGCGCGTCGAACGCCACGACGCAGAGTCCGCGGTCGACGAGCGGTTGGACGTGGGCAGACAGCTGCTGCCACCAGCCACCCCAGCCGTGCACGAGGTATGCCGTGGGGTTGCCCCACTCCCCGTAGACCCGCCCGCGGACCACCCCGTGGACCGACCGGTGGGCTGGCTCGTGGGCCGACCCGTGGGCCGACTGGTGGGCCGCCGGCTCGTGCGCCCAGGTGACCTCGAACGCCTCACCACCCGCGGGTGTCCGGGCCGCCCGGGCGGCTGCGGTGGGGCGTGGCGGCAGGCGGAACCAGAGCCGCTCGGCCAGCCAGCCGCTGGCAGCCGGGGTCAGGCGTTCGAGCACGGCCAGCGCCGAGCGCACCGAGGGCGCAGCGGTGAGGCTGATGGCCTCGTCCCGCGGCCCGACAGGAGTGCTCGCCGCGGCAGTGCGCGGGCGCGCGACAGCACCCGGGCGCAGGCCGGTCCGGGAACCCGGTGCGGTCCGGGAGCCCCGTGCCGTCCGAGAACCCGGTGCGGTCCGGGAGCCCGGTGCCGTCCGAGAACCCGGTGCGGTCCGGGAGCCCCGTGCCGTCCGAGAACCCGGTGCGGTCCGGGAGCCCCGTGCCGTCCGAGAACCGGATGACACGATAATACGATCGATCGTGCTTTTTTGAAGAGACATGACTGGCCTTTCCTGGGTGGGGCGAGGGGGTCTGCTGTCAGGGACGAAGGTGGCGCAGCAGTCGCTCGAAGGCGTCCTGCGCACGGGTGACCGCCGCGTCGTCGCGCATCAGGCGGGCAGAGAAGTTGTAGCCGAGCACGATGGCGAGCAGGTCGTGGGCGAAGGCGGCCGGGTCGGCGTCCTCGCGGAACTGTCCGTCGGCGATACCACCGCGGACGATCGTCTCGATGGTGTCGAGCAGGTCCCGCTCGGTCTGGACGACCTTGGCCCGGACCGGGGTGTCTGGCGCGTCGTCGAACTCGCTGGCCACGGAGATGAAGATGCACCCGCCGGGCAGGGCGTAGTCGGCGTAGCCGCCCCACCCCAGCCAGCGCTCGAACAGCCGGCGCAGCCGCGGCTCACCCCGCGGCTCCTTGAGGGCGGGGCGGATGACGAGCTGGGTGAAGTGGTCCGCGGCGTAGTCCATGACGGCCGACTGCAGCCCCTCCTTGGAGCCGAAGTGGGCGAACAGCCCGCTCTTGGACATGCCCATCGAGTCGGCGAGCCCGCCGATGGTGATCCCCCGCAGGCCCACCTGGCTGGACTGGGCGAGCGCCTCGCGCAGCACCGCATCGCGGGTCTCGACGCCTTTGTTCATGAGGCAAGAAAAGCACGATCGTTCGATCTTGGCAAGAGTCCGTCGCAGCGGCCGGGGGCGGTCCGGGTGCCCCGGCGACACGAAGGCTGCAGGACTAGGGTGGACGCGTGCCTGAGCTCATCGCGAAACCCACGACCATCCCCGTGCCCGGCGGCAAGATCATCGACGAGCACGTCGGCCGGGTGAACACCGGCAGCGAGGCCGTCTCGGTCGCCCACATGAAGGCCCCGGCCGACTGGACCGAGCCCTTCCAGGCACCGGCCTTCGACGAGATCACCCTCGTCGTCGCCGGAGTGGTCCTGGTCGACCACGACGGAGGGCAGCTGCGCGTCGAGGCGGGCCAGAGCGTCGTCACCCGGGCGGGGGAGCGCATCCGCTACTCGACCGGGCCCGAGGGGGCCGAGTACGTCGCCGTCTGCCTGCCGGCCTTCTCGCCCGAGACGGTCAACCGTGACGAGGAGGACGCGTGATCTTCGGCCGCAAGGGCGACCACGAGCAGAGCTCCGGAACCGCGTCGACCGACCCGATCCTGCGCGCGCCCAAGGCGCTGCTGCACGACCACCTCGATGGAGGGGTCCGCCCGCAGACCATCGTCGAGATCGCCGACGAGGTCGGGTATGCCGACCTGCCGGCTTCCGACGCAGAGGGCCTGGGCGCGTGGTTCCGTGAGAGCGCGGACTCCGGGTCCCTGGTGCGGTACCTGGAGACGTTTGACCACACGCTGGCCGTGATGCAGACGGCCGACGGGCTGCGCCGGATCGCGCGGGAGTGCGTGTTGGACCTGGCAGCCGACGGCGTCGTCTATGCCGAGAGCCGGTACGCCCCGGAGCAGCACCTGGAGGCGGGGCTGACGCTCGAGGAGGTCGTCGAGGCGGTCAACGCCGGGTTCCGCGAGGGTGAGCAGGAGGCCGCAGCGGCGGGCAGCCCCATCCGGGTGACCGCGCTGCTGACCGCGATGCGGCACGCGGCCAAGAGCACCGAGATCGCGGAGCTCGCGGTGCGCTACCGCGACCGCGGCGTTGCCGGGTTCGACATCGCGGGTGCCGAGGCCGGGTTCCCTCCCACCCGGCACCTCGACGCCTTCGAGTACCTGCGGCGCGAGAACGCGCACTTCACCATCCACGCCGGCGAGGCGTTCGGCCTGCCGAGCATCTGGGAGGCCATCCAGTGGTGTGGCGCCGACCGTCTGGGCCACGGCGTCCGGATCGTCGACGACCTCGCCGTGCGCGACAAGGCCTTCGGAGACGACGTCGCGGCGGCGATCGCCGCCAACCCGGACGAGGTGCACCTGGGCCGCCTCGCGGCATACGTGCGCGACACCCGCATCCCGCTGGAGATGTGCCCGAGCAGCAACGTCCAGACGGGGGCCGCCGAATCCGTGGCGCTGCACCCGATCTCGCTGCTCAAGCGGCTGCGCTTCCGGGTCACCGTCAACACCGACAACCGGCTCATGAGCGGCACGACGATGAGCCGCGAGATGGGGCTGCTCGTGGGCGAGGCCGGCTGGACCATGGACGACCTGCGCTGGGTGACCATCAACGCGATGAAGTCCGCGTTCATCCCGTTCGACGAGCGGCTCGCGATCATCGAGGACGTCGTCAAGCCCGGCTACGCGGCACTGGCGGCCGAGCCGGCCTGAGTCGACGCCGGGTCCCGGCTGGGCGACCGCCTCGGCCGACGACCCGACCTCAGCGGGCCAGCGCGCTGAGGGTGGGCTCGAGGTCCTTGGCGCGGGCAGAGACTGCGCCCAGGGCCTCCTGGCGGGCCACGACCCGCGGCTCGTCGCGCATCAGCCTCAGGCCCCGGCGCACCAGCGTCCACGGCGGCTTGCGACGCTCGGACAGGTCGCGCAGCAGCCGCCAGACGAACGTGACGCCCCGGTGGTGGTGCACGCAGTACGCGCCCGCCAGCAGCCCGCGCTCGCGCAGGTCGCCGATGATCTCGGCGGCGAAGATGCCCTCGGCGAGGATCAGGTCGTGCGGCCCCGCGTGCACCGTGGTCGTGTCGACGGCCCGGCTCGCCGCGAGGTCATAGACCGGGGTCCGGACCGAGCCCGAGTCGACGAGGGTGTCGAGGGCGTCGACGGCTGCCTGTCGGTCCCACGAGTCGGGGTGGTCCCAGTCGACGATCCCGAGCTCCTCGCTGCGCGGCATCGCCGGGTCGTCCTCGTCGCGGTAGAAGTCGTCGAGCCGCACGATCGGCCACCCGTGGGCGGAGTGCAGGCGGCCCGCCAGACGCGACTTGCCGGCCCCACTGGGGCCGGCAAGGACGACGACGCGGGCGCGGCTCAACGGCCCTTGGGGTGCCAGACCGTCTTGGTCTCGAGGTAGGCCGTGATCCGCGAGAGGTCCGGGGTGCGCGACCAGTCGGGCTCGACCGCGTCGCTGCCCTGCCCCTCAGGGCGGACGACGCGCTTGAGGTTCTCGGCGGCGGCGAGCTCGAGGTCGCCCCACGAGACACCCTCGGCGTCGGCGGCACCGGTGAGGTCGATGGCGTTGACGTC
Organism: Pedococcus sp. P2_E4; assembly: GCF_056403935.1. Taxonomy (NCBI): domain Bacteria; kingdom Bacillati; phylum Actinomycetota; class Actinomycetes; order Micrococcales; family Intrasporangiaceae; genus Pedococcus; species Pedococcus sp. P2_E4. The sequence goes on from NZ_JBFUEO010000055.1 coordinate 6,891, forward strand.
GCGGTGCGAGGCGATCCACGGAGCGACCTCAGCCGTGCGACCCGTGATGAGGTTGACGACCCCACCGGGGACGTCGGACGTGGCCAGCGCCTCGGACAGCGTGATCGCCGGCAGGGGTCGCAGCTCGCTCGTCAGCACCACGGCGGTGTTGCCCGAGACGATGACCGGCGCCAGCACCGAGATGAGCCCGAGCAGCGAGGAGCGTTGCGGCGCAAGGACTCCCACGACGCCGGTGGGCTCTGGGGCCGAGATGTCGAAGTACGGGCCCGCGACGGGGTTGAGGCCACCCAGGATCTGGGCGAGCTTGTCGGTCCACCCGGCATACCAGACCCAGCGGTCGATGGCCTGCGAGACGATCGTCTCGGCACGGCGCTCGGCGACACCCTCGCTGGCGCGCACCTCGGCGACGAACTGGGCGCGACGGCCCTCCATCACCTCGGCGACGCGATAGAGCACCTGCCCACGGTTGTATGCCGTGGCGCCGGACCAGCCGGCGAACGCAGCGCGCGCAGCGACGACGGCGTCGCGCGCGTCCTTGCGCGAACCCATCGCGGCGTTGGCGAGGAAGCGTCCCCGGCCGTCGACGACCTCGTACGAGCGACCCGACTCGGACCGGGGGAACTTGCCCCCGATGTAGAGCTTGTAGGTCTTGCGCACGTCGAGGCGGTCCTGGGTGCTCTGGGCGGTCGGGCTCACTTGCTGTCTCCCGTCGTGACGTAGGCGGCCAGGCCGTGGCGGCCACCCTCGCGGCCGTAGCCCGACTCCTTGTAGCCACCGAAGGGGCTGGTCGGGTCGAACTTGTTGAAGGTGTTGGCCCAGACGACACCGGCGCGGAGCTGGTCGGCCATCCAGAGGATCCGCGACCCCTTCTCGGTCCAGATGCCCGCGGACAGGCCGTAGGGGGTGTTGTTGGCCTTCGCGACCGCCTCGTGGGGCGTGCGGAAGGTCAACACCGACAGCACCGGCCCGAAGATCTCCTCCTGGGCGATGCGGTGCGTCTGGCTGACGCCGGTGAAGACCGTCGGGCGGAACCAGAAGCCCTTGGCGGGCAGCTCGCAACCGTTGTCCCAGCGCTCGGCGCCCTCTGCCTCGCCCGCCGCGGTCATCTCGGTGATGCGGGCGAGCTGGGCCTTGGAGTTGATCGCGCCCACGTCGGTGTTCTTGTCGAGCGGGTCGCCCACGCGCAGGGTGGCCAGTCGGCGCTTGAGCCGCCTCTCGACCTCCTCGGCGATGTTCTCCTGGACGAGCAGCCGCGAACCGGCGCAGCAGACATGGCCCTGGTTGAAGAAGATGCCGTTGACGATGCCCTCGACGGCCTGGTCGAGCGGGGCGTCGTCGAAGATGATGTTGGCGGCCTTGCCCCCGAGCTCGAGGGTGGCCTTCTTGCGGGTGCCGGCGATCGAGCGGGCGATCATCTTGCCGACGCCGGTCGATCCGGTGAACGCCAGCTTGTCGATGTCGGGGTGGTCGACGATGGCCTGACCCGTCGGGCCTGCGCCGGTGATGATGTTGACGACGCCCGGCGGCAGGTCGGCCTGCTGGATGACCTCGGCGAAGAGCAGCGCGGTGAGCGGCGTGGTCTCGGCCGGCTTGATGACCACGGTGTTGCCCGTGGCCAGGGCGGGGGCGATCTTCCACGCCAGCATGAGGATCGGGAAGTTCCAGGGGATCACCTGGCCGACAACGCCGTGCGGGCGGATGTTGCTGCCGAGGCCGGCATAGTCGAGCTTGTCGGCCCAGCCTGCGTGGTAGAAGAAGTGCGCCGCGGCCAGGGGCACGTCGACGTCACGGCTCTCCTTGATCGGCTTGCCGTTGTCGATGCTCTCGAGGACCGCGAACTCGCGGGCGCGCTCCTGCAGGATGCGGGCAATGCGGAAGAGGTACTTGCCGCGGTCGGCGCCGGACATCCGGCCCCAGGAGCCGTTGAAGGCCCGGCGGGCAGCGGCGACGGCGCGGTCGACGTCGGCGTCGCTGGCGGCGGTGACCTCGGCGAGGACCTCCTCGGTCGAGGGGCTGATCGACTTGAAGGCCGACCCACCCTCGGACTCGGTGAACTCACCGTTGATGAACAACCCGTAGGAGGGCTTGATGTCGACGACCGCGCGGGACTCCGGCGCCGGTGCGTACTCGAACTTGGCCATGGTGTGTGGTCCTCGGGGGGTTTCAGTAGAGGCTGGGTGAGTCGTCGGTGATGTAGTCAGGGCCGGAGTAGGCCCCCGTGGCGAGCTTCTGCCGCTGCAGCAGCAGGTCGTTGAGCAGGCTGGAGGCGCCGAACCGGAACCAGTGCGGGTCCAGCCACTCCTCGCCGGCGATCTCGTTGACGGTGACCAGGAACTTCAGCGCGTCCTTGCTGGTGCGGATGCCGCCGGCGGGCTTGACGCCCACCATCTCACCGGTGAGCTCGCGCCAGTCGCGCACGGCCTCGAGCATGATCAGGGTGACGGGGAGGGTGGCCGCGGGGGACACCTTGCCGGTGGAGGTCTTGATGAAGTCGCCGCCGGCGAGCATCGACAGCCAGGAGGCGCGACGCACGTTGTCGTAGGTCACGAGCTCGCCGGTCTCCATGATGACCTTGAGACGGGCGCGCGTGCCGTCCGGCCTGACGCAGGCCTCGGCCACCTGGGCGATCTCGTGGAAGACGTCGACGTAGCGCCCGGAAAGGAAGGCCCCCCGGTCGATGACCATGTCGATCTCGTCGGCCCCGGCGGCGACCGCGTCGCGGGTGTCGGCCAGCTTGACCGGCATGAGCGCGCGACCGCTCGGGAAGGCGGTGGCCACGGCGGCGATGTTGACGCCCGACTGGCCGAGGACGTCACGCGCCACGTGGACCATGTCGCCGTAGACGCAGACCGCTGCGGGCCTGGGGGTCGCGGGGTCCGTGGGGTCGGGGAGCAGGGCCTTGGCGCAGAGCCCTCGGACCTTGCCAGCCGTGTCGGCGCCCTCGAGGGTCGTGAGGTCGATCATCGAGATGGCGGTGTCGATGCCCCATGCCTTGGAGGTCGTCTTGATCGAGCGGGTGCCGAGGTCGGCCGCTCGCGCTTCGCAGCCGACCTGGTCGACCCCCGGGAGGGCGTGCAGCCAGCTCGTCAGCGCGGCGTTGGTAAGGCGGGACACGCCCAGGAGGTCGCGCGCCCTGGCGGTCGCATCGACCGAGGTGGCTGGGCTGAGGGAGGTACTCACCGACCAATACTATCGGTGTCCCACGATGTGGGCAGACCGCCAGGTCCCTCAGTCTGCGGGACCGGACCCCAGCGTGACGGTCACCGTGTGGTCGGTCCCCGAGGCGTCGGTCCAGGTGACCCTGACCCGGTCGCCGGGGTCGTGGGCAGCCAGGATCGTGCTGAGGTCGGCGAGCTGGCGATGCTCGCTCCGGGTGCCGACGTCGCAGCGCCGTCGGCGCCTGCGACCTGGACGCCACCGATGGCGATCGAGGCTGTGGAGGCGACCCCGGCCGCGCCGAGGAGGAGGGGGAGGGGTCTGGTCAGCTTCATGGTGGTCGCCTTCGAGGTGCTGGTGGTCGCGGGTCGTGGTTCGTGGTGTCACGGCCTACGACACGCCCCTGAGGTGGTGCGGCGCTGTGACGCGCCTCGGGGTTTCCTGTGGACACGAGGGTTGGGGGCCGAGTCGACTGTGGACAACCGCCCCTTTCGTCCGTGCCGAATCTGGTTGCGTGACAACGGGTTTCGTGGTCGTCGGGGATGTCAGACCCCTTGTGTAGTTTGGCTTGATGGACGGGGGGATGTCGTTCGAGCAGCGCCGCACGGCGGTCGAGGCGGCGTGCCGTGCCCTGGCCGGGGTCGAGGCCGAGCTGTGGTCGGCGGGTGGGGGCGCCCTGGGTGGGTTCGCCTCGCTGCTGGACGAGCTGGGAGTGCGGGTGGACGCGGCGCGGGTGGAGGTGTTGCGCGAGGCGGTGGACCGGGGTGAGGCCGGGCCGGGCCGGTCGGGTGCGCACGCGTGGTTGCTGGAGTGGTCGCCGTCGCTGCGTGCGGGTGGGTCGGCGCGGGTGGTGCGGGTGGCCGAGACCGCCCACGACGAGCGGTATGCCGCGTTGCTGGCCGCCGTCCGCGACGCCCGGGTGCCGCTGCTGACCGCGGCGGTGGTGGTGGAGGAGTTCGAGCGGCTCGCGCCGCGGCTTGCCGAGGGTGCGGACGCCCCGGTCCTGGACGGGTTGGTCGAGGTGGCGTCGTGGGGCCGGCCCAGGGACGTGCGCGGGCTGCGGGAGCGGCTGGTCGCCCGGTACGGCGCGGCCGGGGAGCTGCAGGGCGAGCACGACCGGGCCCGGGAGTGCCGGGCCTTGTCGCAGGCGTTCGCCGACGGCACGGGTCTGTTCGAGTACACGATGGTCGTCGACGCCGAGGCCAAGGCGGTCATCGAGGCCGCGGTGCAGGGGCTGTCCGCGCCGCGTCCGGCCGAGGGTGAGCCGGACCGGCGGCCGTCGGGGCAGCGACGGATGGACGCCCTGCTCGAGGTGGTGCGCCGCGGGGTCGCCTCCGCCGGTGGGGTGGCGACCACGCCCAAGGCCGAGCTGTTCGTCACCGTGTCCTTGGATGACCTGGTGGCCCGCACCAACGCCGCGACCGTGTTCGGGTCGGGTGAGGCGGGCGCCCTGCTGGGCCCGGAGACTGCCCGGCGGATCGGCTGCGACGCCGGGATCGTGCCCGTCGTGCTGGGCGGCGACGGACAGGTCCTGGACCTGGGGCGGCGGTTCCGCCTGTTCACCGGCGCCCAGCTGCGGGCGCTGTGGCTTCGCGATGGCGGCTGCACGTTCCCCGATTGCACCGTGCCCGCGTCCTGGTGCGACGGGCACCACCTGCACCACTGGGCCGACGGTGGTGCCACAGACCTGCACAACGCCGCGCTGTTGTGCGGGCGGCACCACACTGTCGTGCACCGCAAGGGCTACCACGGGCAGCTGCGCGACGGCCGGGTCCACTGGGACCTGACGCCCGGCTCCTACGACCACTGGCTCGCGGGCCGCTCGGGCTCCGGCACGGTCACCGGCATGGGCCCTGGCTACGGGCAGCCGCCCGCGGTCAGGACCTACGACGTCTGGGGCCGGCCCGAGACCGACGCCCGAGGATCAGCGGCGTCCCCGCCCTGGCGACCATGACCCCGCCCCACAGCCCGCCACCTCGGCGGGCGTTCCGGCATGCCCGCAAGCACATCCCGATCGATTTCGCCGTTGGTGCTGTTGACTGTGGCTGTGTCATCGGAGGGTGTTGCACGCTTCTGGGCGGAGGGCTCCATGGGAAAGCTGATCTACGCGGCCAACATCTCGCTCGACGGTTTCCTCGAGGACGAGTCGGGTGCGTTCGACTGGTCCGTGCCGGACGAGGCCGTCCACGCGTTCTGGAACGAGCACGAGCGCAACATCGGCACGTCGCTCTACGGGCGACGCATGTACGAGATGATGCGCGTGTGGGAGGAGGACGACTGGTTGACGGACGAGCCCCCGGTGGTCCGCGAGTACGCCGAGATCTGGCGTGATGCCGACAAGGTCGTCTACTCCACGTCGCTCTCCGACGTGTCGACCGCACGCACGACGCTCGAGCGGCAGTTCGACCCCGAGGCGGTGCGACAGCTCAAGGAAAGCTCAGCCACGGACCTGAGCATCGGAGGCGCGGGGATCGCGGCCGAGGCCTTCCGGCACGGACTTGTCGACGAGTGCGTGCTGCTCCTGTGCCCGGTCCTCGTCGGCGGGGGCAAGCCGGCGCTGCCTCGAGGCGTCCGAATCGACCTCGAGCTGCTCGACCACCGACGATTCGACAACGGCGTGGTCTACGTCCGCCACGCGGTCCGGCACCCCGCCTGACACCTGCGCCCGATCCGCGGCGTGGTCGAGCCCCCCTGTGCTGCCGGGTGCGACGACAGTCAGAGCTGGGTGAAGCCCTCCATGGCCGTGCGGATCGCGGCCAGCCTCTCGGCCGCAGCCTGGCGGGCGTCGCCGAGCTTCTTCCGCTTGCCCACCGGCTCGACGACCTCGAGGTAGACCTTGAGCTTGGGCTCGGTGCCGGAGGGCCGGACGATGATCCGCGAGTCGTCCTCGAGGTAGTAGCGCAGGCCCTCGGTCGGGGGCAGCTGCTCGGTGCCCTGCGCCAGGTCGTCGGTGCGCGCGACGGCGATGCCCGCCACGTCGGTGAGCGGGTGCTCGCGCAGCCTGCCCATGATGTCGCCGATCAGCGAGAGGTCGGCGACGCGCACCGCGAACGAGTCGGTCGCATGGACGCCGTGCGCGACGGCCAGGTCGTCGAGGACGTCGGTGAGGCCGCGTCCCTCGGCCTTCAGCGTGGCAGCGAGCTCGGCCATCATGAGGGCCGCACTCACGCCGTCCTTGTCCCGCACCGACGACGGGTCGACGCAGTAGCCGAGCGCCTCCTCGTAGCCGTAGCGCAGCCCCTCGACGCGCGAGATCCACTTGAAGCCGGTCAGCGTCTCCTCGTGCCGGACGCCTGCCGCCGCGGCCATCGCCGCGAGCAGCCTTGACGACACGATCGAGTTGGCGAACACGGCCCCGTCGTCGACCCCACGGGAGAGCACGTGCGAGCCCAGCAGGGCGCCGACCTCGTCGCCGCGCAGCATCCGCCAGCCACCCGGGCCGGGCACGGCTGCCGCGCACCGGTCGGCGTCGGGGTCGTTGGCGAGGACGAGATCGGGTCCGGTCTGCTCCGCCAGCTCGAGGGCGGCGTCCATCGCGCCGGGCTCCTCGGGGTTGGGGAAGCTGACCGTCGGGAACGCCGGGTCCGGCTGGGCCTGGCTCTCCACGGGGATGGGGGCCGCATAGCCAGCGTCGACGAAAGCCCTTGCGACAGTGGCAGATCCGACGCCGTGGAGTGCCGTGTGCACGACGGAGAGGTCACGCGGAGTGTCGGCCGAGACCACCGCGGTGACGGCACGCAGGTAGGCCTCGAGCACCTCGTCGTCGAGCGTCTCCCAGCCGTCGTCGGCGAGCGGCACGTCGACGACGTGGGCGACCCGGGCGATCTGCCGGGCGATGTCAGCGTCGGCCGGCGGCACGATCTGCGACCCGTCGCCGAGGTAGACCTTGTAGCCGTTGTCCTGCGGAGGGTTGTGGCTTGCCGTGACCATCACGCCGGCATCGGCCCCGAGGTGCCGGATCGCGAAGGCCAGCACCGGGGTCGGCAACGGGTGCGGCAGGACCGCGGCGCGGCCACCCGCACCGACCACCACTGCCGCGGTGTCGCGCGCGAACACGTCGGAGTTGTAGCGGGCATCGAAACCCACGACCACGAACGGCTGGGGCTCGGTCTGCTGGAGGTATGCCGTGAGGCCGGCTGCCGCACGGATCACCACCGAGCGGTTCATCCGGTTCGGTCCCGCGCCCAGGGCACCGCGCAGACCGGCGGTGCCGAACTCGAGCATCCCTGAGAACCGGTCGGCCAGGTCCGCGACCGCCGCCTGGTCGTCCTGCTTGGCCCGTGCGAGGACTGCACCGAGCTCGATGCGCGTCTCGTGGTCGGGATCGTCGTCGACCCACGCCTGGGCGGCGTCGATCAGCTCCTGCGTGGGGCTGTCGACCCCCTCGCGGGAGGACTCATCGCGGCCGTGCCGCGCGGCATACGACATCTCGGTGGTCCTCTCAGATCGTGGCGACGACGGCTGCGAGCAGCGCCCCGCAGCGTTCGGCGGCAGCGTGACCGGCCTCGATGACCTCCTCGTGGGACAGCGGTTGGTCGCTGATGCCAGCGGCCAGGTTGGTGACGAGGGAGATGCCGAGCACCTCCAGACCGGCCTGGCGGGCGGCAATCGCCTCGAGCGTCGTCGACATGCCCACCAGGTCGCCGCCGAGCACCTTGGCCATCTGCACCTCGGCCGGCGTCTCGTAGTGGGGGCCGCGGAACTGGACGTAGACGCCCTCGTCGAGCTCGGGGTCGACCTGGCGGGCCAGGTCTCGCAGCCTCGGCGAGTACAGGTCGGTGAGGTCGACGAAGTTGGCGCCCTCGACCGGCGAGGTCGCCGTGAGGTTGAGGTGGTCCCGGATCAGGACCGGCGTGCCGGGACCCCACGCCGGGTTGAGCCCCCCGCAGCCGTTGGTCAGCACGATGGTCTTGCAGCCCGCAGCTGCAGCCGTGCGGACCGCGTGGACTACGGCGCGGACGCCCTTGCCCTCGTAGAAATGGGTGCGGGTGCCGTAGACGAGTGCCCGGCGTCCCGTGTCGCCGATCGCGACCGAGCGCATGGTGCCCGAGTGCCCGGCCACCGCGGCCTTGCCGAAGCCGGGGACGTCGGCGTTGTCGATGGTGGCGAGGGTCTCGCCGATGCGGTCACCGGTCTGGCCCCAACCCGAGCCCAGCACGAGCGCGACATCGTGGCGCTCGGCTCCGGAGCGCTCGGCGATCACGGCGGCGGCTGCTCGGGCGACCTCGAACGGGTCGGTCGCGGGATCGGACAGGTCGGGGACGCCGGAGGCGCGGCTCTGCTCGCTCACTGTCGCAGACTACCGACGCCGTGAGGAGTCGTCTCCACGGATGGTTGGATGGACCCCGTGAATGCACGCAAAGCCTCCGTGGTCATCCTCGGCGGCGGCCCGGGTGGCTACGAAGCCGCCCTCGTGGCCGCCCACCTGGGTGCCCAGGTCACCGTCGTCGACCGCGACGGGCTTGGTGGCGCCGCGGTGCTGACCGACTGCGTCCCGTCCAAGACACTGATCTCCACCGCTGACTTCATGAGCCAGTTCGAGACGGCCTCGGACCTCGGCGTGCACCTGGAGGACCACGAGGGCGACGAGGTCTCGGACTCCGTGGCCGAGCTGGCCGCCGTCAACCGGCGCATCCTCGCGCTCGCCGCCGCGCAGTCCCGCGACATCGGCACCCGGTTGGACGCCGACGGGGTCACGGTCCTGTCCGGCACCGCGCGACTGGTGTCGGCCGGCGAGGTCGAGGCGACCCTCCACGACGGCACGACCCGGTCCCTGAGCGCGGACGTCGTGCTGGTCTCGACGGGGGCCACGCCGCGCGTCATGCCCAGCGCGCAGCCCGACGGCGAGCGCATCCTCACGTGGCAGCAGATCTACACGCTGCCCGAGCTGCCCGAGCACCTGGTCGTCGTGGGGTCGGGTGTCACGGGTGCCGAGCTCGCGCAGGCCTACCTCGGCCTCGGCGCCAAGGTGACCCTGGTGTCGTCGCGCGACCGCGTGCTTCCTGGCGAGGACGCCGACGCCGCGACCGTGATCGAGGACGTCTTCCGCAAGCGCGGCATGGAGGTGCTCGGTCGCTCGCGGATGGCCTCGGTCACCCGCACCGACGACGGTGTCGTGGTCAAGCTCGTGGACGGCCGCGAGGTCGAGGGCAGCCACGCGTTGCTCGCGGTGGGCTCGGTGCCCCAGACCGCCGGCATCGGCCTGGAGGAGGTCGGTGTCGCACTGAGCGAGTCCGGTCACGTCACCGTCGACCGGGTCTCTCGCACCTCCGTGCGAGGGGTGTATGCCGCGGGCGACTGCACGGGGGTCCTGCCGCTTGCGTCCGTGGCCGCGATGCAGGGGCGGATCGCGATGGCGCACGCCCTCGGCGACGCCGTGGCACCCCTGAACCTGCGTGCGGTGTCGGCCAACATCTTCACCGACCCCGAGATCGCCACGGTCGGCTACTCCCAGAAGGACGTCGACGAGGGTCTGATCGACGCCAACAGCATCATGCTGCCCCTGGCCACCAACCCCCGGGCCAAGATGCAGGGCATCACCGAGGGCTTCGTCAAGCTGTTCGCCCGTCGGGGAGTGGGCACCGTCGTCGGGGGAGTGGTCGTGGGCCCGCGTGCCTCCGAGCTGATCTTCCCCGTGACGCTGGCCGTGCAGCACGGCCTGACGGTGGACCAGCTGGCAGGCACCTTCACGGTCTACCCGTCGCTGTCCGGCTCGGTGGCCGAGGCCGCGCGCCAGCTGCACCCCCTCGACTGACCGGCCGCGGCTGGCGGCCGTCGTGACGCCCATCCGGCATCTGGATGGACGGGTCTGGACGCGGCATTTCCCCTCGTGATGTGGGTAATGTCCATCCCGAGCGTGCCGGGGGCACGCACTGTCGAGGTTGCGACCGAAAGGCGAACAGATGGCACAGGGATGGCTGGACAAGGTCAAGGACCTCGTGAAAGGGAACCCGCAACAGGCGGACTCCGCGATCGAGAAGGTCGAGAACGTCATCGACGAGCGGACCGGTGGCAAGTACGCGGACCAGATCGACAAGGGCAGCGACGCGCTCAAGGAGCAGCTGGGCCTGCCGTCCGAGGAGGCGGGACCCGCGCCGGTCCCGACGGAGCCTGAGCCCGCGCCCGCCGAACCTGCCCCGGCACCGACGGAGCCCGAGCCCGCGCCCGCCGAACCCGCGCCGGCACCGGCCGAGCCCGAGCC
>NZ_JBFUEO010000056.1:0-16770 GCF_056403935.1 Pedococcus sp. P2_E4
GCGCTCGTCGGTGTGACGGAGGTCGACTTCGGCACCCACCGGGACGGCGTCGTCGAGTATGGCGTCGACCTGCGCCTGGGCCGCGGCCATCGGGTCCATCTTGGCGAGCAGCTCACGGCCCTGGGCGACGAACTTGTGCTCGACGAGCACCTCGTACTGGGTGGCGACCACCTGCATCACCGACGTGAAGTCGCGGTTGCCGCCGGTGAGCGCATAGCCCAGCAGCGCCCACACCAGCCCGAACAGCGCACCGAACGCCACGGTGAGGACCACCCCGGCGACCCCCGCGCCGCTGTTGCTCGTGTCGAGCAACGAGAAGATCAACCCGACGAACAGACCGAGCCAGGCGCCGGACACGAGGCCACCGAGCGCGACGCGACGACGCGTCAGCCGACCGGTGACCCGCTCGAGCTGCTTGAGGTCGGTGCCGACGATCAGGACGTTCTGCACCGGGAAGTCGTGGTCCGACAGGTAGTCGACGGCCTTCTGGGCCTTCTCGTAGGTGTCGTACCGTCCCAGCGACATCGGGTACTCGAGGGCGAGGACGGCGCGGGACCGCGCCATGGCGTTCGGCTGGGTGCTCATGGGTCCAGTGTCTCAAAGCCCGCCGGGACTCCATCGAATGGATGGGTTCGGGCCGTGCTCGCTGGGCGAGGATGGCCCGATGCCACGTCTCCTGCGCCGTCTTCGTGGCATGGCTGCAGCCGTCGCTGCGGCACTCATCGCCCCCGCCCTGCTCGCGCCCGCACTGCTCGCCCCCGCGGAAGCCGTGGGGGCCTCGACCCCCACGGTTCGCGTGGCTGGCGCCGACCGGTTCGCAACCGCGACGGCGGCCAGTCGCCTGGCCTTTCCCCAACCCACTGCAGCCGTCGTCTACCTCGCGTCCGGAGCTGACTTCCCCGACGCCCTCAGCGCTGCACCGGCGGCGGCCTTTCAGAAGGGCTCACTCCTCCTGACGTCGCGAACGTCATTGCCTCGATCGACCTCGCTTGAGCTGGCACGGCTGAAGCCCGCCCGGGTGGTTGTCGTGGGAGGGCCGGGCGTCATCAGCGACGGGGTTGTCGCCGCGGCTCGACAGTTCAGCCCGGCAGTCGTTCGAGTGAGCGGCAAGGACCGATACCTGACGTCCGAGGCGGTTGCCCGGTACGCCTTTCCCTCCTCGGTCACCGACGGTGCCGTGATCGCCACCGGACGCGACTACCCCGACGCCCTGGCGGCTGGCCCGGTAGCCGGCGCCCTGGGCAGGCCGCTGGTCGTGGTCGACGGTCGACGCACCTCTGTGGCCCTGAGCACTCAAGCCCTCCTGCGGGAGCTCGGCACCCATGACGTCCTGGTCACGGGTGGTTCCGGTGCCGTTTCGGCCGGGTTGTCGAGGTCGTTGGCCGTCCTGGTCGCCCAGTACGGCGGCAGCGTCGTCCGAGCCTCGGGCGCAAACCGGTATGCCACCGCGGTGGCGATCAATCGCCAGGCGTTCCCGGAGCTGCCGACTGGCGATGCCTACGTGGCCACCGGGACCGGATTTCCCGACGCTCTGGCTGTCGGCGTCCTGGCGGGTATGCGCGGCCGACCGCTCTATCTGTCAGTGCCCTACTGCGTGCCGTCCGTTGTGAGGTCGGCGCTCACCTCACCCGCGATCGGTCGGCTGGTGCTCGTGGGAGGAGTAGGCGCGCTGCGGGGCAACGTCGGCCGACTGACGTCATGCCAGAGCATCGGGAGCGCCTCGAGCACCTGGGTCGTGGTGAACAAGCAACGGCGCCTGAGCCCCCCACGCTACGTACCGAGTCCGCTGGTCAAGCCGACCATGACCAACATCAACGGTCAGTCTCTCCGCGCCGACGCGGCGGACGCCCTGGTGAAGATGGCAACCGGTAGCCAAGCCTCGGGTTCTGGGCGAATCGCGATGCTGAGCGGATACCGTTCCTACGCCTACCAGTCCCCTGTCTATGCGGCGAAGGTCGCGAGCGTCGGACGGACGCAGGCGGACCAGTGGGTGGCGCGTCCTGGGTACTCGGAGCACCAGACCGGGCTGTCCGCCGATGTCGCTCCCCTGGGAGCCTCCAACTGCTCCGCCTACACCTGCATCGGTGTCACCACCCAGGGGCGCTGGCTCGCCGCCAACTCCTGGCGCTACGGATTCGTCCTGCGCTACGAAGCTGGCCAAGCCGACATCACCGGGTACCACCCGGAGCCCTGGCACTTCCGCTACGTGGGTCTCGATGTGGCCCGCGACTACCACGAAGGCGGTTTTCACAGCCTGGAGGCCTACTTCGGGCTCGGTGCAGCCGCGTCATACTGAGTCGAGGCCCATCACCCCGTGGGCGGCAGACCGAATCACGAAGCAACAGGGTCAGCGCTTGAGCTGCGCTCGAGGGCTGCGCGAGAACGAGCTCAGCGCTTGAGGGCGAAGTCCTCGAGGAGGCGACGGCCGATGATCATCTTCTGGATCTCGGCGGTGCCCTCACCGATGAGCAGCATGGGCGCCTCACGGTACAGCCGCTCGATCTCGTACTCCTTGGAGTAGCCGTAGCCGCCGTGGATGCGGAAGGACTGCTCGACCACGTTGGCGCAGTTCTCGGCCGCGAGGTACTTCGCCATGCCGGCCTCGAGGTCGTTGCGCGCACCGGCGTCCTTGAGCCGCGCCGCCTTCACCATCATCTGGTGGCTGGCCTCGACCCTGGTCGCCATGTCGGCCAGGCGGAACAGGATGCCCTGGTGCTCGGCGATCTTCTTGCCGAACGTCTCTCGCTGCTGCGAGTAGGCGATCCCGAGCTCGAACGCCCGCATCGAGACTCCGCACGCGCGCGCCGCGACGTTGACGCGACCGACCTCGACGCCATCCATCATCTGGTAGAAGCCCTTGCCCGGCTCACCCCCCAGGATCTGCGCGGACGTCGTCCGGTGCGCGTCGAGGATGAGCTCGGTCGTGTCGACGCCCTTGTAGCCCATCTTCTCGATCTTGCCCGGGATCGTGATGCCCTGGGCGGTCTCGCCGAACCCCGGCTCCTTGTCGACGAGGAACGTCGTCATGTTCTTGTAGACCGAGTCGGCCCCGAGGTCCGTCTTGACGAGCACCGCCACGAGGTTCGAGCTGCCGCCGTTCGTCAGCCACATCTTCTGGCCGGTCACCGTCCACGCGTCGCCATCGCCCTTGACCGCCTTGGTCTTGATGGCAGAAACGTCGGAGCCGAGACCCGGCTCGCTCATCGAGAACGCGCCACGCACCTCGCCGGTCGCCATCCTCGGCAGGTAGCGCTGCTTCTGCTCGTCGGTGCCGTGCTGCAGCAGCATGTAGGCGACGATGAAGTGGGTGTTGATGATGCCGCTGACCGACATCCAGCCGCGGGCGATCTCCTCGACGACGAGCGCATAGGTCAGCAGCGACTCCCCCAGACCGCCGTACTCCTCGGGGATCATGAGCCCGAAGATCCCCATCTCCTTCATGCCCTCGACGATCTTCTCCGGGTACTCGTCGGCATGCTCGAGCTCCTGCGCCACCGGGATGATCTGCTCGTTGACGAACTCACGCACGAGCTTCAACAGCTCCTGCTGCTCCTCGGTCAGGCCGTCGGTCTGCTGGAGTCGGGACATGCGTCGTTCGCCACCTTGCGTTCACGGGACTGTGGTGCCTGCGAGAAGCAGACCTCCCGCGAGTATGCCGAGTGCCCCAGTCCCAGCACAGGTTCCGGCCATGTGAGCCTCCCCACCCGCCTCCCCGCCCAGACGGACCGGGCTGGCTACCAGGCCTGCCGCAGCTGGCCGATGGCGGTCGAGAGGTCCGCCCCGCGCCGCTGGGCGGCGCGGGCCAGCAGGACCGCGGCGGCGCGCAGCTCGTCGTCAGCGTCGTCCAGGGACACCGGGGCCTGGACGACGGTCCCGTTGCGCCCCAACGTTGCGACGCGGCCCTCGCTCTCGAGCTGACGGTAGGCCTTCGCCACGGTGTTGGTCGCCACGCCGAGGTCGCCCGCCAGCTGGCGCACGGTGGGCAGCCGCGTGCCTGCGACGAGAGAGCCGTCCGCGATGCCGCGCACCACTGCGCCGGCGATCTGTTCGTACACCGGAGCGGCAGAGGAAGGGTCGAGCCGGAACAGCATCAGGCCACTCCCGCCAGGGCATGACGGCGGGCCCACTGGTGGTTGATGTCGGACGCGGACACCCATGCCAGGCCGAGGATCACCGTCGCGGCCGCGAGTCCTATCCCCGCACCGGGAACGATGACCCAACGCGGCACGTCACCCTCCATGACCAGGGGCATCAGCGAGATCGCGCAGCCCCCCGCTGCGAGCGACCACATCCCCGCACAGATGTCGCGAAGGGTCATGGCACGAAGAACCTCGGCCCAGACCAGCCCACCGGGGGTGGTGGCGCCGGCCGGTGCGGTCAAGACCCGGCGGGCCAGCGGGACGGCGAGCAGCCCGACCGCCAAGCCCAAGGCCCCGCCGATCACGAGTCCGAGGGACTGCACCTGCGGGACGGCGTCGACGCTCGAGAGCGCCACTCCGAACACGATGGTGGCGACGGGCACCGACGGCGCGAGGCGAAGGAGAACCGCCTCGCCCGGGACCAGGTAGTCGCGGAGCTCCCGGCGGTGCAGGGTGACCAAGCGTGCCTCCCCGGGTCGCGGCCGGAGTGATCGCAGGTGTCCCACGATGGTTCCTGTGGTGCGTCCGGTCGCAACGACCAGGAAACCGAGGAAACCGGCGCCACCAGCCACAGTGTCATCGGACATCGCCGGCAACGCGGCGGCCAAGGCAGCCATCGCCACCGTGCTGCCCACCCAGCCGCTGATGTGCCGGCGGTTGAGGCGAACCCACAGCGTCGGCCAGTCCTCACCGGGCTGAGCCGGATAGGCGGCCCTGGCGACCTTCTCTGCCTCTCGTCGGACCGCGCCACGGCGGACGTTGGGCAACAGGGCGATCCCCCCGACGAGAAGTGCCAGCCCGCAGAAACCCACTGCGAAGACCATCCAACCCCCTTTTGTTGCCTCTTGTAGCACTACAAAATAGCCGAGCGCACGCACGCTGTCACCCCTGCGCGAAAACCAGTGGCGCGCCTACTGGGTGACCTGCCACGCTGTGTCCGCATGCCGCGCGACACCCCGTCGCGCGCCTGACTCCAAGGAGGCACGAGATGTCAACGACTGTCGTGGGCGCTTCCCGTGCCCTCATCCCCTCTTCCTTGGAGTACAACCATGCATTTTCAGGAGAACCCCTCCTTCAGCCTTGACAGCCTTCCCGACGCCCCACCCGAGGGTGAGCGTTGGTCTTCGTGGGACGGCTCGACCCACGGCCCGAAACCCCGCCCGGACTGGGTCATCACGGCCCTCGGCGCCGTCGAGTCCGACCTCGGCATCCTCAAGACCGGCAAGGAAGCAGACGTCCACATCGTGCGCCGGTGGATCCCCGACGGCACCAGCACGCCGGCCGCGGACTCCTTCCTCGCCGCCAAGCGGTACCGCACGTCCGAGCACCGGATGTTCCACCGGGACGCCGGCTACCACGAGGGTCGGCGGGTCCGTCGCAGCCGCGAGATGCGTGCCATGGCCCGTCGCACCGAGTTCGGCAAGGAGCTGCTGTCCGGGCAGTGGGCGATGGCCGAGTTCGAGGCCCTCGGCGTCCTGTGGGAGCTGGAC
Source organism: Pedococcus sp. P2_E4 (assembly GCF_056403935.1). Classification (NCBI taxonomy): domain Bacteria; kingdom Bacillati; phylum Actinomycetota; class Actinomycetes; order Micrococcales; family Intrasporangiaceae; genus Pedococcus; species Pedococcus sp. P2_E4. The sequence continues at coordinate 5,630 of NZ_JBFUEO010000056.1, forward strand.
CTCCCCGTGCCCTACCCCGTCCAGCTGAACGACCGGGAGATGCTGATGGAGTTCATCGGCGCCGACGGGCAGGCCGCGCCGCGGCTGGCCCAGACCCGTCCCGAGGGCGACCTGCTGGCCGACCTCTTCGAGCAGCTGCGCTCCACGCTGACCAGGCTGGCCACGCGTGGTTGGGCGCACGGTGACCTGTCGCCGTACAACGTCCTGCTCCACGAGGACCGGCTGGTCTTCATCGACTGGCCCCAGATCGTCGACATCATCGGCAACCCGCGCGGCTTCGAGTTCCTCGAGCGCGACGTCGCGAACATGTGCCGCTGGTTCACGAGCAAGGGCCTCGCGGTCGACGAGGGCGAGCTCCTGGGCGACCTCGTCGCCGAGGCGACCTCCCGCTGGTAGCCGGGCACCCGTCATACGGGCGCCCGGCACCGGGGGCGCCACCGTCAGGTGCCGGCACCCGGGTCTAGGCGCTCGGGTCCCAGGCGAAGAGCTGGTCGAACACGCGAGGGTCACCCTCGAGCTCCAGCGATTCCGGTGGGATGCGGCCGTAGAAGAACAGCACCAGCTCGTTCGCGGTACCCCGGGCGGAGGCGTGGGCCGGGTCCGCGCCGGGCGACTCGGTGCCGGGCTCCAGGCGGGCGACCCTCGCGCCCTCGGCGGAGAGCCAGACGCGCCACGAGCGGCCCTCGGTGGCGTGGTACTCGACCACCGACGGCTCGTGCGGCCATGCGCTCGTCGTCGCGCAGCAGGTGACGAGGAACTCCTCGACCCCGTCCAGCGCCACCTCGACGGGGAGCGGTTCGGGGGCGCCTGCGGTCAGCTGCGCGTCGTAGGTGTGGACCGCGATCTGCTGGAGCTGGTGCCGGGCGACCGCACCGGAGGTCTCCGGCGACTGCGAGTCACCCCACCACGTCCAGCACCCACGGTCCGGGCCGGCCTCGCGCAGGGCGTCCACGAGCTCCTGCGTCGAGTCGGCCATCCACGCCAGCATCGTCGCCGTGTCCCGTTCTGCAGGAGGGTCCCCGAGGGGCGCCTTCGTCGGGGCGTCCGGGCCTGCGGCGACGGTTGCCGCCCAGGAGACGCGTCCCTCGGCGAGGTGCTGCACCAGGTCGAGCAGCGTCCACTCGGGGCAGGTCGGCACCTGCAGGTCGAGTGAGGGCGCGGCCGAGACCGCGGCCCGGAATGCGGCGGACCGCTCGTCGATCAGCCGCAGCAGGTCGGGGAACTCCAGGGTGTGCACCCCGGGTGTCTATCACCCCCCTCGGCACGGGGACAGCGAATTTCCCCCAGCCCTGCGGACGACGCCCTCGGCCTAGGGTTGGGCCATGACCACGGTTGGCCGTCGTGCGGTGATCGCGGGGGCGCTCGGCGGCGCGACCCTCGGGCTGGTCGGCTGCGGCAAACCACGGGGGCCGGAGCTGGTGACGGGCTCCCTGCGCAGCACGCACTGGCCGGGTCGGGACATCCGCTGGCAGCTGACGACTCGGCCCGAGAACCAGACCGAACCGCTGCCCGTCGTGGTGGTGCTGCACGGCAAGGGCGGCGACGCGAGCCACGCTTTCCGGATCCTGCACCTCGAGGACCACGCGGCCGCGAACCGGCTGACCCTCGCGTCTGTCGACGGCGGGGACTTCTACTGGCACGCCCGCCGTGCGGGCGTGGACACCGGGGCGATGGTCATCGAGGACTTCCTGCCACTCGTGGCCCGCGAGACCGGGTATGCCGGGCCCGTCGCCTTCCTGGGCTGGTCCATGGGCGGCTACGGGTCGCTGCTGCTGGCCAGCGAGCTGGGCCCGGACCGGGTCAGCGCGGTCGTCGCCGAGAGCGCCGCGCTCTGGACCGACGCCGGGTCCAGCGCGCCCGGGGCGTTCGACGACCGAGCGGACTTCGAGGCGCACGACGTCTTCGAGCGCACCGCGATCCTGGCCCAGGTCCCCGTGCGGCTCGACTGCGGCACGTCGGACCCGTTCGTCGCGGGCAACAAGGCCTTCGCCGCGGCGCTGCCCTCGGCCAAGCTCACCCTCGACGCGGGTGGGCACACGGCTGACTACTGGCAGAGCCACGGTGCCGCCCAGCTGCACTGGATCCGCGAGCAGCTCGACGCCTGAGGGCCTCAGTAGACGACGACGCGGCCACCGATCGGCATGAGGCCGGTGGCCCAGATCATGTTCATGGCACCGTTGCTGACGCGGGCGCACCCGTGCGACGCCGGGTAGCCGGGGATCGACCCGGAGCCGTGGACGGCGATGCCGCCGTTGAAGTACCGCGGCCGCCACAGGTCGCCCAACGGTCCCTTGTCGAGCTTGTCGACCACCCGGAAGGTGCTGTAGGAGCCGGACGGGGTGGTCGCGATCCGGGAGTTGCCCTGGTAGGAGTACGCCTGGTTGTTGCCCGTGCTGGTGTTGAGCGTCGTCACGACCCGACCACCGCGCACGACGAGCAGCAGCTGGCGCGCCTTGTCGATCTCGATGCCGGAGCCGCCGATGCGGGACTGGGGGCGGATGCCGGCCTGCAGGGCCCGACGGGTGCCGGGGCCGTACACGCCGTCCCGCCCGAGTCCGGCTGCCTTCTGCAGGGCCATGACGGCCTGCGCCGTGAGCTGGCCGTACTGGCCGTCCGGGGTGCCGTTCCAGTAGCCGAGGCCGCCAAGCCGCTCCTGGACCTCGCGGACGTAGGGCCCGGAGTCACCGACGTGGAGGGTGTCACCCTCCTTGGGCGTGGGCTTGACCGTGGGGGTGGGCTTCGGTGTGGGGCGGGGCGTGGGCTTCGTGGTGGCGGAGGGGGTGGGCTCCTGGGTGGGGGCCGCGGGGGCTGTCGTCGGCTGCTCGGTGGGGTCGGTGGGCTCGGTGGCGGACGGCGCCGGCGGCTCGGACGACGTGGTGGCCCCGCCACCGACGGACGTGGCCGGTGCCGCCGACCCTATGGAGCCCAGGGCGCCGCAGCCCCCGAGCAGAAGCGTGCCGGCCACGGTGGCCGCGAGCGCAGTCACCGTGCCCCGTCGCATCGATCGCATGGTGTCCCCTTCGTCCGCCCAGCGGTCCGTCTCGTGGTCGCGCCTGGTGCGCCTCTCCCCCATGGTGACGCAGCAGCGGCCCGGAAGGTTGTCCCCGCGCCCGACATGGCGCGGCCGTCCTCCCCCCGAAGGACGACCGCACCCACCTAGACGCTCCGGCTGGGGGAATGGTTGCCCGGAATTGTCATTGATTCGTCAACTGGAAGCGCGGGTGACCGCCTCGTGCACGGAGAGCACCCGCTGGGCCGTCTCGACGTGCAGGTTCTCGATCATCCTGCCTCGGTGGGTCACCACTCCGGCGCCGCCGCCGGCCTCCCAGGCAGCCAGCACGCCGCGGGCGTCCTCGACCGCCTCGGCGCTGGGGGCGAAGGTCGTGTTGCAGACGTCGACCTGGCCGGGGTGGATGAGGGTCTTGCCGTCGAAGCCCAGCTGGCGACCCTGGACGCACTCCGCCGCAAAGCCGTCGGCGTCCGCCACGTCGTTGAAGACCCCGTCGAGGATCGCGGTCCCCGTGGCCCGCGCGGCGAGCAGGCACAGGGAGAGCCCGGTGAGCAGCGGCGCGCGACCCGGCACGTGCTCGGCCTGCAGCTCCTTCGCCAGGTCGTTGGTGCCCATGACGAGCACGGTGAGGCGGTCGGACGCAGCCGCGATGTCCTCGCAGTGCAGCATGGCGGCCGGCGTCTCGACCATCGCCCAGAGCTTCGTGCGCTCGGGCGCACCAGCTGCCTCCATGGCGGCCACGAGCCGGCGCACCTCGTCGGCCGACCCGACCTTGGGCACGACGATGCCGTCCGGGCCGGCGAGGCTGGCTGCGCCCAGGTCGTCGTCGTGCCAGCGGGTGCCGAGGCCGTTGACCCGGATCGTCACCTCGCGCGACCCGTAGTCACCCGAGGCTGCCGCCGTGCAGGCGTTCGCACGCGCGGACTCCTTCGCATCGGGAGCCACCGCGTCCTCGAGGTCGAGGATCAGGGCGTCCACGGGGAGCGTCTTGGCCTTCTCGAGGGCCCGTTCGTTTGACGCGGGCATGTAGAGAACCGAGCGGCGGGGCCGGTGTGCCGTGCTGTCGGCCACCTCAGGAACCTGCCCCGTCGCTGGTACCGGGCTCCACGGCATACAGCTCCGCGAGGGCCGGGTCGGTCTGGGCGAGGCGCTCCGCGAGCTCGACGATCACCAGGCACTGCTTGAGGCTGGCGTCGTCCTCCATCTTGCCGTCGAGCATCACGGCGCCGGTGCCGTCGCCCATCGCCTCGACCACGCGACGGGCGTGGGCCACGTCCTCGGCGGACGGGCTGAAGACGCGCTTGGCGATCTCGATCTGGACCGGGTGCAGCGACCACGTCCCGACGCAGCCGAGGAGGAAGGCGTTGCGGAACTGGTCCTCGCAGGCGACGACGTCCTTGATGTCTCCGAACGGCCCGTAGTACGGCAGGATCCCGTGCATCGCGCAGGCGTCGACCATCCGGGCGATCGTGTAGTGCCACAGATCCTGTTGGTACGTCTGGCGATCGGCGTTGATGTCTCCGTCGACGGGGTCCTGGCGCACGAGGTAGCCAGGGTGGCCACCACCGACTCGGGTCGTCTTCATCCGGCGGTCGGCAGCCAGGTCGGCCGGGCCGAGCGAGAGGCCCTGCATGCGCGGGCTGGCCCCGGCGATGGCCTCGACGTTCGTGACGCCGCGGGCGGTCTCGAGGATGGCGTGGACGAGGATCGGGCGCGTCAGCCCGGCCTTGGCCTCCAGCTGGGCCAGCAGGCGGTCGACGTAGTGGATGTCCTCCGGGCCCTGCACCTTGGGGACCATGATGACGTCGAGCTTGTCCCCCACCTCCGTCACGAGCGTGGTGAGGTCGTCGAGCACCCACGGGCTGTCGAGCGAGTTGACCCGGGTCCACAGCTGCGTCGTGTCGCCGAAGTCGGTGTCGCGGGCGATCTGGACCAGCCCGGCGCGTGCGGCCTCCTTGCGGTCGGCCTTGACGGCGTCCTCGAGGTTGCCGAGCAGCACGTCGACGGTGCCGACCATGGCGGGGATCTTGGCCGCCATCTTCTCGTTGCTCGGGTCGAAGAAGTGGATGACGCGTGAGGGCCGGGTGGGCACCTCGTGCAGGGGTGCCGGGGCACCGACGGCCAGGGGGGCGAAGAAGTCCTTGGGGCTGCGCACGCCGCGAAACTAGCAGCGACGCCACACCAGCGGTTATGACACAGTTCACGTGTGACCGAGACCGCGCCCGAGCCGGCAGCCGACGAGGCCACCACGGCCCCGGGAGCCCCGCACCTCAACCTCACCGCACTGTTCGCCGAGGCGGCGTCCAAGTCGGGCCTGCTGTGGGTGGACGTGCCGGGTGACCGCGCCTGGCCCTTCTGGCACGCCTGGACCGGAGAGACCGTGTATGCCGTGTCCGGACCGGGCGAGCAGTCCCTCCCCTGGCTGCCCGACGAGGTCCGCATCATCGCGCGCAGCAAGGACTCCGGGGGGCGCCTGCTCAGCGTCCACGCGGCCGTGCGGACGGTCACCACGGACGACCCCGACTGGGACACCGCAGTCGAGGCGCTCAAGGGCAACCGGCTCAACGCCACCGACGACCTCGAGGCCCGCTGGCGAGAGGTGTGCACCGTGCGGGCGTTCACGCCGTACGGCGCACCCGTGGAGGCGCCCGGTTCCTACTCAGCAGCCTCGGGCGCGGCCCCCGTCCCGGCCACCGACGCGACCACGGCCCACTGGCGGCCGTGGCACTGGCGCGGCCGGCCGAAGCGTCGGCGTGGCACCCGCCTCCCGGACGAGCGCTGAGCCGACGGATAGCCTTGCGGCGTGAGCACTCCGTCGCGCGTCTTCGTCGGCCGCCTGACCAACCTGAGCGTGTTCGACCCGCTCGGTGACCAGGTCGGCCGGGTCCGCGACGTCGTCGTGACCTTCGGGGCCTCGCGCCGCCGTCCCCGGGTGATCGGCCTGGTCGTCGAGGTGCCCGGCCGCCGCCGGGTGTTCGTGCCGATGACCCGCGTCACCTCCGTCGACGGCGGTCAGGTGATCACGACCGGCCTGGTCAACATGCGCCGCTTCGAGCAGCGCACGAACGAAGAGCTCGTCATGGCCGAGCTCCTCGAGCGCACCGTCACGGTCCACGACCCGGAGGGCGACTACGAGGCCACGGTCGAGGACGTCGCCATCGAGCGCGAGCGCAGCCGTGACTGGGCCATCTCCAAGGTCTTCGTCCGACAGGGCGCCCGCAGCTCGATCGGACCCTTCCGACGACGCCGCGGGGCGACGGTCCTCGTCCCCGTCGAGGACGTCACCGGCATCCACCAGTCGGGGGCCGGTCAGTCCGCGGCCAAGCTGCTCGAGACCTACGACGACCTCAAGTCCGCCGACCTCGCTGAGGTGATCCACGACCTGTCCCCCAAGCGGCGGGCCGAGGTCGCCGAGGCCATGGACGACGACAAGCTCGCCGACGTGCTCGAGGAGCTGCCCGAGGACGACCAGGTCGAGATCCTCGAGACGCTGCCCGTCGAGCGCGCCGCCGACGTCCTCGAGGCGATGGAGCCCGACGACGCCACCGACCTGCTGCACAACCTCACCGAGGAGAAGCAGGAGGAGCTGCTCCAGCTGATGGAGCCCGACGAGGCTGCCGACCTCCGGCGACTGCTGACCTACGACGAGGAGTCCGCCGGCGGCATGATGACGACCGAGCCGGTGATCCTCGGCCCCGAGGCGTCGATCGCCGAGGCGCTCGCCGTCGTCCGCCGGGCCGAGATCTCACCGGCGCTCGCCTCCACCGTCTACGTCTGCCGTGCGCCGCACGAGACCCCGACGGGCAAGTTCCTCGGCATCGTCCACATCCAGCGGCTGCTGCGCGAGCCGCCCCACGGGGCCATCGGCGGCATCCTCGACCGGGAGATCGAGCCACTGACGGCGGATGCGCCCCTGGGTCAGGTGACGCGGATCCTCGCGACCTACAACCTCGTCGGCGTGCCGGTGGTCGACGACGACGGCCGGCTCATCGGCGCGGTCACGGTCGACGACGTGCTCGACCACATCCTCCCCGACGACTGGCGCGAGGAGCGTCGCGAGGTGACCCATGGCTGAGCGTCAGGGCAACCGCACCACCGGACGGCTCGACCAGCCACGTGAGACCAGGCGCGCCATCCTGCCCCGCCCTGCCCTGTCCCAGGAGACGTTCGGCGTCTGGAGCGAGCGGTTCGCGCGCTTCATGGGCACCGCCAACTTCCTGATCGCCATGACGGTGTTCGTGCTGTTGTGGATCGGCTGGAACGCCCTCGGGCCCCGCGACCTGCGCTGGGACCCGTACGCGTTCATCTTCCTCACGCTCATGCTCAGCCTGCAGGCCTCGTACGCCGCACCGCTGATCCTGCTGGCGCAGAACCGCCAGGCCGACCGTGACCGCGTCGCCCTCGAGCAGGACCGGGCGCGAGACGAGCGCAACCTCGCCGACACCGAGTTCCTCACCCGTGAGGTCGCGGCCCTGCGTCATGCCATGCGCGACGCCGCCACCCGTGACTTCGTCCGCTCCGAGCTGCGCAGCCTGCTCGAGGAGTTCGAGGAGCGGGCGCTCGAGGTGCGTCGACGTGACGAGGGCGACAGCTCCTCGGCGGCAGGCGGTTCTTCGAAGGACCACCCCGCGACCTAGCATGGAGGGCATGCCCGCCCCCACCGCAGCACCGGTCACCGACGAGGCGCTCCAGCAGGCCCTCGCGACCGTCATCGACCCCGAGATCCGCAAGCCCGTCACGGAGCTCGGCATGGTCGAGAGCGTTGCCGTGGACGAGACCGGACGCGTCGCCGTCACGATCCTGCTGACCGTCTCGGGCTGCCCGATGAAGGACACGCTGACCCGCGACACCACCGCTGCCCTGTCGAAGGTTCCCGGCGTGACCGCCGTCGACGTCACGCTGGGCGTGATGAGCGACGAGCAGCGCGCGGGCCTGCGCCAGCAGCTGCGCGGGGGAAACGCCGACCGCGAGATCCCCTTCGCGAAGCCCGGTTCCCTCACCCGCGTGTATGCCGTGGCGTCCGGCAAGGGCGGCGTCGGCAAGTCCTCGATCACCGTCAACCTCGCGGCCTCGCTCGCCCAGAGTGGTCTGCGTGTGGGCGTGGTCGACGCGGACGTCTACGGCTTCTCCGTGCCGCGCATGCTCGGGGTCGAACACCGTCCCACCCAGGTCGACGACATGATCCTGCCGCCGGTGAGCCATGACGTGAAGGTCATCTCGATCGGCATGTTCGTCCCCGGCAACCAGCCGGTCGTGTGGCGTGGGCCGATGCTGCACCGGGCGCTCCAGCAGTTCCTCGGCGACGTCTTCTGGGGCGACCTCGACATCCTCCTGCTCGACCTGCCGCCGGGCACGGGCGACATCGCGATCTCGGTGGCCCAGCTGATCCCCACCGCCGAGATCCTCGTCGTGACCACGCCGCAGCAGGCCGCCGCCGAGGTGGCGGAGCGGGCGGGATCCATTGCGCTGCAGACCCATCAGCGGATCGTGGGGGTCATCGAGAACATGTCGTGGCTCGAGCTGCCCGACGGTTCGCGCCAGGAGATCTTCGGGTCCGGCGGCGGCGCGGCCGTCTCGGAGTCGCTGACCCGGGCGGTGGGTGCCGACGTGCCACTGCTCGGCCAGATCCCCCTTGACACCAACCTGCGCGAGGGCGCCGACCAGGGCACCCCGGTCGTCCTGCGCAACCCCGAGTCGCCGGCGGCGGTGGCCCTGCGCGGCATCGCCCGCGGGCTCGGCACGCGCTCGCGCGGGCTCGCCGGCCGGTCGCTGGGCCTGTCGCCGGTCGGCCGTCCGAGCTAGGTCGCGTCGAGGTCGTAGGGCGTCGGCTTCGCCGGGTCACGAGCCTCACCCGCGGCGTATGACGACGTCCCCGTCCCCGCGTCGTCCTCGTCGGGCGTCGGGTCCAGCAGTGCCTCCCGGACGATCCGGCGCGGGTCGTACTGGCGCGGGTCGTACTGGCGCCAGTTGATGTCGTCGAACTCCGGGCCCATCTGCTCGCGCAGCTGACCCTTGGCGCCCTCGGCCATCGACCGGGCCTGTCGCACGAGCCGTCCCAGCTTCGCGGCATACTCCGGCAGCCGCTCGGGCCCCAGGATCACCACGGCCAGCACGATGAGGGCGATGAACTCCCAGCCGGTCACGCCCGCCATGCGCCGCTCTCCTGACTCAGTTGCCGGAGGTGCCCGACAGGGTCACCCTGACAGAGATCGTCTCACTGCCGCGGCGGACCTTGATGGGGACCTCGTCGCCGACGCTCTTGGAGCGGATGGCCACCACCAGGTCATCGGGGTCGTTGACCGCCTGGCCGTCGAACTCGACGATGACGTCACCCGGCTTGATGCCGGCCTTCGCGGCCGGGCCGCTCGGGTCGACGGGCTCGCCGCTGTCGACGGTCTTCTTGGCGAGGATGCGCACGCCGTCGCCGTCGTACTGGCGGTCGAGCACCACGCCGATGATCGGGTGCTGGGCCTTGCCGGTCTTGATCAGCTGCTCGGCGGTCTTGACCACCTGGTCGCTCGGGATCGAGAAGCCGACGCCGATGTTGCCGGACTGCGACTCGGCGCTGCCGGGCACGCGGGCGATCGCGGAGTTCACGCCGATGACCTCGCCCTGCATGTTGAGCAGCGGCCCGCCGCTGTTGCCCGGGTTGATCGCGGCATCGGTCTGGATCGCGTTGATGAACGACTGCTCGTCACCGTTGCCGCCGGGGCTGACCGGTCGGTTGAGCGCACTCACGATGCCGGTCGTGACGCTGGACTCGAGCCCCAACGGGGCGCCGACGGCGATCACCTGGTCGCCCACGACGACGTTCTTGGAGACGCCCATCGTGAGGGGCTCGAGGTCGGTGCGACCGGTCTTGAGCACCGCGAGGTCGTAGGAGGTGTCGCGCCCCTGGATGGTCGCCGTGATCTCCTTGCCGTTGCTCAGCTCGACCTTGATGGTGCCGCCCTGCGAGGCGCCGGCCACCACGTGGTTGTTCGTGAGGATGTGGCCGTCGTGGTCGAGCACGAAACCCGACCCCGTGCCGGCTCCGTCGGCCCCGTCGACCTTGATGGTGACGACGCTGGGCAGCGCGTTGGCGGCGATCGCGGCGACCGAGCCCGCGGGTCGCGCGGTCGACCCGGCCCCGGCCTTCGGGATCGATGAGGGCGTGCGGTCGAGCCGGCCGAAGTCGACCCGGTCGGTGGCCCCGAGCCAGCCGCCGAAGAGCCCGCCGAGCGTGGCGGCGATGAGCGACATCGCGGCGGCGACCGCGACCAGCGCACCCCAGCCGGGCCCCTTCTGCTGCGGCGCCGTGGGCGCAGTGGGGTGGTGGCCGCTCCACCCAGCCTGCTGACCGGCATACCCGGCATCGGCCTCGCGCCCGGAGAACGGGTCCCAGCCGGCCCCCGGCCCACCGGCGGGCACGCTCGCGGGCCCCGGCAGGACGGGTGCGGACCCGGCAGCCTCCGATCCGGGCCACCCGGTCTGCTGGGCGCTGTGGTCGACGGGCACGGCCTCGACCGTCGCGGGCTGGGCTCCCGGCTGGTCGCCGGGCCACCCGGTCTGGGAGGTGTCGGACGGGCGCGGTCCCTCGGTCGCAGGTGCAGCGGCGGGAGCAGGGTCAGGGTCCGTAGCAGCGGCAGGGTCCGGAGCAGCGGCAGGAGCCGGCTCGGCGGCGGGGGGTCGCTGCTCGTCGGCCCACACCGGCGAGGTCAGGGCGTCAGGCGGCTCGGAGGCAGCGGGCTCGTCGTGGACGCCGGGCTCGTCGAGGGCGCCGCGCTCGTGCGCCGGGGCACCAGACCGGTCGATCTCCTGGGTGTGGTCGAGCTGGACCGGACCGGTCGTGTCAGCAGAGGTCGTCGGCGATGCAGGGGGCGGCGCCCACGGGTCCCCGGGCTCGGGCCTGGTCGGGTCGCTCTGCTCACTCATGGAGTCGATTGTGCCGGGCGCCCGCGCACGCTGCTCACTGCGGGTCGCGCCGAGGTGGTCGAGAAGGCCACCGGCGCGGCGGCCAGCCCTCCGACCGTGAACGATGCTGCGACGGAGCCCTTGGATGCCGGGCGCGTGCGCTGGACCAGGGCAGGAGACGTCCCGGGCTGCGGCCCGACCGGCGCGGTGCCGGTCACGACGAGGCTCCAGGCGGCCG
>NZ_JBFUEO010000057.1:0-16673 GCF_056403935.1 Pedococcus sp. P2_E4
GCCACGGTGCCCGCACGGCCCGGCTCGCGCCCGTGCCGTCGCCGCTGGTCCCGGAGCTGGTGCGCCACGACCCGCTCGACCCCGCCGCCCGGTCCGATCTGAGGCGAGAGCTGTTGCAGGAGAACGGCATTCGCACCGATGGGGAGACGCCCCTCGTCCTGACGATCGCCCGTATCGCCCCGCAGAAGGACCTTGGCACCTTCGTCGACCTGTTCACGCAGCTCCCCGTGGCGGCGACCGGTGTCGTCGTCGGCGGTGGCGACCGGACGCTGTTCGACGACCTGCGCTCGCGGGTCGCGCGAGAGCATCTGCCGGTGCACTTCGTGGGCCAGCAGGACGACTCCGCGCGCTGGCTGCGCGCCGCCGACGTGTTCGTGCTCGTCAGCACCTGGGAGGCCAGGGCGCTGGTCGTGCAGGAGGCCATGGCGGCCGGCGTCCCGGTGGTCGCGACCGACACCGGCGGCCTGCGGGACCTCGTGGACGGCGTGGGGGTCCTCGTCCCGGTGCGCGATGCCGGCGCGGCAGCCGCCGCGGTGCAGGCGTTCCTCACGGACCCGGCCGCACGGCATACGGCCTCTGTGGAGGGGCGCGCCCGCGCCGCATCGTGGGACGACGGCACAGCCACGGCGAGTCGTTGGCGCGAGTGGTACTCCGACCTGCTCGCAATGACGTAGGCTTGAATCCCGTGGTGGAGCAGACGAAACACATCTTCGTAACCGGGGGCGTTGCCTCCTCACTCGGCAAGGGCCTCACGGCCTCGAGCCTCGGACATCTGCTCAGGGCCCGCGGTCTGCGGGTCACCATGCAGAAGCTCGATCCTTATCTCAACGTGGATCCGGGCACGATGAACCCCTTCCAGCACGGCGAGGTCTTCGTGACCGACGACGGCGCCGAGACCGACCTCGACATCGGCCACTACGAGCGGTTCCTCGACAGCAACCTCGTGGGCAAGGCCAACGTCACGACCGGGCAGATCTACAACCAGGTCATCGCCAAGGAGCGCCGCGGCGAGTACCTCGGCGACACGGTCCAGGTGATCCCGCACATCACCAACGAGATCAAGGAGCGCATGCGCGCCCAGGCCGCCGGCGCTCCCGGGGTCAAGGCCGCCGAGGCGCCCGACATCATCATCACCGAGATCGGTGGCACGGTCGGTGACATCGAGTCGCTGCCGTTCCTCGAGGCGGCCCGCCAGGTGCGCCACGACGTGGGGCGCGACAACGTGTTCTTCCTGCACGTCTCGCTCGTGCCCTACCTCGCGCCCAGCGGCGAGCTCAAGACCAAGCCCACCCAGCACTCCGTCGCCGCGCTGCGCCAGGTCGGCATCCAGCCCGACGGTCTGGTGCTGCGTGCCGACCGCGAGATCCCCGACGGCATCAAGCGCAAGATCTCGCTGATGTGCGACGTCGACACCGAGGCCTGTGCCGCGGCAGTCGACGCGCCGAGCATCTACGACATCCCGAAGGTGCTCCACAAGGAGGGCCTCGACGCCTACGTCATCCGGCGGCTGGGGCTGAACTTCCGCGACGTCAACTGGCACGACTGGGACGAGCTGCTGCGACGGGTGCACAGTCCCGAGCACCAGGTCGAGATCGCGCTGGTCGGCAAGTACATCGACCTCCCCGACGCCTACCTGTCCGTCACCGAGGCCATGCGTGCCGGTGGCTTCCACCACGACGCCAAGGTGTCGATCCGCTGGGTGGCCAGCGACGAGTGCCAGACCGACACCGGTGCGCAGAAGGCGCTGGGCGGCGTCGATGCCGTGCTCGTGCCGGGCGGCTTCGGCGTCCGCGGCATCGAGGGCAAGCTCGGCGCGCTCAAGTGGGCTCGCGAGAAGGGCGTCCCGACGCTCGGGATCTGCCTCGGCCTGCAGTGCATGGTCATCGAGTACGCCCGCAACGTCGCCGGGATCGACGGCGCCAGCTCCACCGAGTTCGACCCGCAGACGACGGCCCCCGTCATCGCCACGATGGAGGAGCAGAAGGCCTTCGTCGAGGGTGCCGGTGACCTGGGCGGCACCATGCGCCTGGGGTCCCAGCGCGCCACGCTGGTCGAGGGCTCCGTGGTCGCTGAGACCTACGGCACGACGAGCGTCGACGAGCGCCACCGGCACCGCTACGAGGTCAACGACGCCTATCGCACCGACCTCGAGGCGGCGGGCCTGGTCATCAGCGGAACGCACCCTGACTTCGGGCTGGTCGAGTTCGTCGAGCTGCCGAGGGACGTGCACCCCTACTACGTCTCGACGCAGGCGCACCCCGAGTTCAAGTCGCGGCCGCACCGGGCCCACCCGCTCTTCGCCGGGCTGGTCGGTGCCGCCATCGAGCGGCAGCGTGAGTCGCGGCTGGTCGAGGTGGAGCGCCCCCGCGTCGTCGCCGAAGCCACGGCCTGACCCGCGTGGTCGACGAGCTGGCGGACCGCCACGAGGGCCGGCCCGTGGTGCACACCGAGGTCGCCCTGAGCGGCATGGTGTGGGACGTCGTGCGTGACCGGGTCGACCTGGGCGAGGCTGGCGAGGTGGTGCGCGAGTACGTCCGTCATCCCGGCGCCGTGGCCGTGGCCGCGCTCGACGACGACGGGCGGCTGTGCGTGATCCAGCAGTACCGCCACCCGGTCCGCAGTTTCGAGTGGGAGATCCCGGCTGGGCTGCTCGACGTCGACGGCGAGCCGCCGCACGTCGGTGCCGCTCGCGAGCTCCACGAGGAGGCCGACCTGGTGGCCGGCACGTGGCACGTCCTCGCCGACTACGTCAGCTCACCGGGGGGACTGGACGAGGCGCTGCGCATCTACCTCGCCCGCGACCTCACGGCCGTCGACCACGCCGACCGGCACGTGCGTGACGGCGAGGAGCTGGGTATGCCGGTGCGCTGGGTCGAGCTCGAGGAGGTCCGGGACGCGGTCCTCGCGGGACGGGTTCACAACTCCACCCTGGCGATCGCCGCCCTGGCCGCCCTGGCGGCCCGGGACCTCGACTGGGCCACGCTGCGCCCGGCTGACGCCCCCTGGCCGGGTCATCCGGCGCAGCGCGGGGACTGACCGGTCGGCGCGAGACCGCACGCCGAGGGGGTGGTGAACCGCCCTCACCGAGCTGGTTGAGGGCCGTTCACCACCCTGTCGGCGCTGCCGCCGGTCAGCGCACCAGGGGTGCGGGAGCGGTCCCGACGGGCGGCACCAGCCAGTGCCCGATCCGCCGAGCGAGCCGGGGACGCAGGGCCACGACCAGTCCGACAAGGAGGACGAGGCCGAGGAAGCCCAACCCGACATACGGGTCCACGGTCTCGATCCGGCTCTCGCGCACGTTGTCCGCCGGTGTCATCGCCTGGGTGACGATCGACGGCACCCATCGGTCGGGCACCACCCGCATCAGCTCGACGACCGACCCCACGACCATCCAGCAGCCGACTGCGCCGGCGGCGAGGGACGCCGTCCACGGCGCACGGTGTCGCGCGAACCACCAGGCCGCCGCCATGGACACCAGGACGAGGCCCGTGGCCCCCAGGGCGTTGCTCGGGACCGGGGGAGCGAGAGCGACCGTACCCAGCCACGTCGCGGTTCCCAGCACCCCGGCACCCGTCCCCACCAGCACCGACCACACCCGCGCAGATGTCCGCATGTCCAGACGCTAGGACGGGCACGCGGCGCGCACGTCCCACCGGTGACGTAGCCCAGATCCCGTCGGCCCGCGACCCCACGGCCCTCGATGGCGACGTAGGCTCCCGCACATGTTCCTGGAGAACCTCGTCTTCGACGCTGCCCGGCCCCAGGCCCTCGGACGCTTCTGGGAGCAGGCGCTGGGGACGCAGACGTTGACCGACCAGGCGGACGGGTACGAGACCCGGCTGTCCGTGGAGGGTGGACCCACACTCGACCTGTGCTTCCAGCAGGTCGACGGGCCCGCGGCCACCTCGCCGCGGCTGCACCTCGACCTGCACGGGGGCGGCGACCAGGCTGCCACGGTGGAGCGGCTGCTCGGGCTCGGGGCCTCCCACCTCGACATCGGCCAGGGAGACGTGCCTTGGGTGGTGCTGGCAGACCCCGAGGGCCACGCCTTCTGCGTCATGGAGGATCGCGCGGAGTACCGCGACACCGGCCCGGTCGCCGCCGTTCCCATCCTCGGCGACGACCCCGACCGGGATGCCTCGTTCTGGTCAGAGCTGTCGGGGTGGCGCGCGTACGCAGGGTCGGCTCCCGTCTCGCTGCGCCACCCGTCGGGCCGGGGAGTCATCCTGGAGTTCTTCACGACCGCAGAGGCCAAGGTCGCGAAGAACCAGCTGCACCTCGACCTGCGGCTCGAGTCGGGCGACGACGCGGCCGAGGTGGTCGGGCGAGCCGAGGCCCTCGGCGCCGTCCGGCTCGAGCACGACTGGGGCGACCTGCCCTGGACCCCCTTCCTGGACCCGTCGGGCAACGAGTTCTGCATCCTGCCCGCGAGCACGTCGTGAGCATCTTCGGCTCGACGACCGAGGGCTCCCGCGCCTCGGCCGGCTCCCCGTGCCCCTGCGGCACCGGTGAGGACTATGCCTCCTGCTGTGGGCCGCTGCACGAGGGAGTGGCCTTCGCCGAGTCCGCGGTCCGGCTCATGCGCAGCCGCTACGCGGCCTACGTCGTCCACGACACCGCATACCTGCTGCGCACCTGGCACCCACGCACCCGGCCCCACGACCTCGACGCCTCGGACGGGCCGGCCTGGCAGGGCCTCACCGTGCTCGCGACCGCCGACGGACGCGACGGCGACTCGGTGGGCGAGGTGGAGTTCGAGGCCCGCTACGACGGCGGGGTGCTGCGCGAGCGCAGCCAGTTCACCCGCCGCGGTGGTCGCTGGGTCTACGTCGACGCCGTCACCGGCGACTGAGCACGGCCCAAACCGATTCGTATGCGGTGCAGCCCGGTCCGTAGGATGGCCGGGTTCACCACCGCCTGAATCGAAGGATCTCTCGTGCTCCGCACCCATGAGGCCGGCACCCTGCGCGCCGACCACGCTGGTCAGACCGTCACGCTCACGGGCTGGGTCGCCCGTCGGCGCGATCACGGCGGAGTGGCGTTCCTCGACCTGCGCGATGCCAGCGGGATCGTCCAGGTCGTCGCCCGCGACGAGGTCCTCACCGGTGCAGCGCACGACCTGCGCAACGAGTACTGCATCCGCGCGACCGGCGAGGTCGTCGCCCGGAGCGCGAACAACGTCAACCCCGACCTCCCCACGGGCGAGGTCGAGGTCGTCGCGAGCTCGATCGAGGTGCTCAACGCGTCGGCGCCGCTGCCGTTCCAGATCGACGAGCGTGTGACGGTCGGCGAGGAGGCGCGCCTCAAGCACCGCTACCTCGACCTGCGTCGTCCCGGTGCCGCGTCGGCCGGCGGGGCGATCCGGCTGCGCTCGCGCGTCAACGCCGCGGCCCGCTCGGTGCTCGGTGCCCGCGACTTCGTCGAGATCGAGACGCCGACGCTGACGCGGTCCACCCCCGAGGGCGCCCGCGACTTCCTGGTGCCGGCCCGCCTGGCTCCCGGCTCGTGGTACGCCCTGCCGCAGAGCCCGCAGCTCTTCAAGCAGCTGCTGATGGTCGCCGGCATGGAGCGCTACTACCAGATCGCCCGCTGCTACCGCGACGAGGACTTCCGCGCCGACCGCCAGCCGGAGTTCACCCAGCTCGACATCGAGATGTCGTTCGTCGAGCAGGCCGACGTGCTCGAGCTCGGCGAGGCCATCGTCAAGGCGGTCTGGGAGCTCATCGGGGTCGAGCTGCAGACGCCGTTCCTGCAGATGACCTACGCCGACGCGATGCGCCGGTTCGGCTCGGACAAGCCCGACCTGCGGTTCGGCAACGAGCTCGTCGAGTGCACGGACTACTTCAAGGACACGCCGTTCCGCGTGTTCCAGGCCGAGTACGTCGGGGCCGTCGTCATGCCCGGCGGCGCCTCGCAGCCGCGCAAGCAGCTCGACGCCTGGCAGGACTGGGCCAAGAGCCGCGGCGCCAAGGGCCTGGCCTACGTGCTGGTCCAGGAGGACGGCACGCTCGGTGGCCCGGTGGCCAAGAACCTCACCGACGCCGAGCGCGACGGCCTGGCCGCCCACGTCGGGGCCCAGCCCGGGGACTGCATCTTCTTCGGCGCCGGCGCGACGAAGTCGTCGCGTGCCCTGCTCGGTGCCGCGCGCCTCGAGATCGGTCGTCGGTGCGAGCTCATCGACGAGGACGCCTGGTCGTTCCTCTGGGTGCTCGACGCGCCGTTGTTCGAGCCGTCGTCGGAGGCCGTCGCCGCTGGTGACGTCGCCGTCGGCGCCGGCGCCTGGACCGCGGTGCACCACGCCTTCACCTCGCCCAAGACCGAGTTCCTCGACACCTTCGACACCGACCCCGGCCCCGCGCTCGCCTACGCCTACGACATGGTCTGCAACGGCAACGAGATCGGCGGTGGGTCGATCCGTATCCACCGTCGCGACGTGCAGGAGCGCGTGTTCAAGGTCATGGGCCTGTCCGAGGAGGAGGCGCAGGAGAAGTTCGGCTTCCTCCTCGACGCGTTCGCGTTCGGTGCCCCGCCGCACGGCGGCATCGCCTTCGGGTGGGACCGCATCGTCTCGCTGCTCGCGGGCACGGAGTCGATCCGCGACGTCATCGCCTTCCCCAAGTCCGGTGGCGGCTACGACCCGCTGACCGCGGCGCCCGCCCCGATCACCCCGGAGCAGCGCAAGGAGGCGGGCGTCGACGCCAAGCCGGAGCCGGCCAAGGACGCCGACGCCAAGGTCGACACCGTCGCCTGACCCCCGCACGCGCACGACGCTGGGCCGCCCGGTCACCCGACCGGGCGGCCCATCCCTGTCGGGGGTCCAGCACAATGAGGCACGTGGAGCGACCGACGCTGCGGGCCCCGGGGGACGTCCTGGTCCACCTGCGCCGGGCCCGTGACCTGGCCGACCGCCACTACGCCGAGCCGCTCGACCTGGACGCGCTCGCCGCGGCCGCCGGCCTGAGCAAGTACCACTTCCTGCGCCTGTTCCGCGCGACCTAGGGTCTCACGCCGGCGGCCTACCTCAGTGAGCGACGGATCGAGCGCGCCCAGGACCTGTTGCGGGCGACGAACCTCACCGTGACCGAGGTGTGCCACGCCGTGGGGTTCACCAGCCTGGGGTCGTTCAGCAGCCGGTTCCGCGCGGTGGTGGGCGAGAGCCCGAAGGACTTCCAGTTCCGGTATGCCGCGGGGGCGCCGCACATCCCCGGCTGCTTCGTCTTCATGTGGGGCCTGGCCGAGCGACAGCCCGCAATCCAGGAGAAGCGCGAGACGGCGGCCGACTCCTAGGGTCGACCCATGATCACCAACGTCTCCATCGTCAGCGTCTTCGTCAAGGACCAGGACGAGGCCAAGAAGTTCTACACCGAGGTCCTGGGTTTCCAGGAGCAGGACGACATCACCCTGGGTGACGGCTACCGCTGGTGCACGATCGTCCACCCCACCCAGCCCGAGCTCGCGATCAACCTCGCCGTGCCCGGCCCGCCCCTGGCACCCGAGATGGTCGAGTCGATCAGGCGGGCCCAGGACGAGGGCGGCATGCACGGCCTCGGGCTCAACGTCGACGACTGCCAGAAGACCTACGAGGAGCTCAGCGCCAAGGGCGTCGAGTTCATCCAGCCCCCGTCACCGCGCCCCTACGGCACCGAGGCGCTCTGTCGCGACAACTCGGGCAACTGGCTGGTGCTCGTCCAGCCCAGCAGCGGCTACACCGCCGCGGACTTCGGCTGACGAACGGACCGGGTGCGCCGCCACCCCTGAGTCGGCGGCGCACCCGGCGTGCGAGCCGGGTCGCCTACTTCTCGAGGAAGGCGATCACGGCTGCGTTGAACTCCTCAGGGTGGCTGGTGTTGATCCCGTGCGGTCCGCCCTCGATGACGACCAGCTCGCTGCCGGCCACCGCCTCGTGGGTGCGCTGTCCCGAGAACTCGATCGGGACGATCGCGTCGCTGTCACCGTGGACGACCAGGGTCGGGACCTGGATCGCGGCCAGGTCGCCGGTGAAGTCGGTGACCCACGACCGGATGCACTCGGCGGCGGCATGGACGTCCGCCTGGGCGGCCAGGTCCAGGGCTTCCTGGCGCTGCGCCTGCGTGACCTTCAGGTCGCCATCGGCGCTGAAGAAGTTGGTCGTGAACCCGTCGAGGAACCCGGGCGGGTCCTCGCGCAGCTGACCCTGCATCCCGGCCACCGTCTCGAGGTCGAGCGCCCCGTCGGGGTGCTCGTCGTCCTTGAGCAGGCACGGCGGGATCGCAGCGGCGAACACCACGCTGCGGACCCGGTCCGCGCCGTGCCGTCCGACGTAGCGAGCGACCTCGCCGCCGCCCATCGAGAAGCCCACCAGGGTGACGTCGCTCAGGTCGAGCTCGGTCAGGAGGGCGTCGAGGTCGCTGGTCAGGGTGTCGTAGTCGTAGGACGACGCCTCCCCGGGCTTGCCGGACTGCCCGAAGCCACGCCGGTCATAGGCCACGACGCGGTAGCCCTCGTCCTGCAGGGCCGGGGTCAGCTCCGACCAGGAGGCACCGCTGAGTGGCCAGCCGTGGATGAGGACGACGGGTCGGCCGGAGCCCCCGGTGTCCTCGTAGTGGATCTCGACGTCGCCATGGGACACGGTGGGCATGTCAGTCCTCTCGTCCGGGGGTTGCTCCGAAGTCGAATGTAGGCACACCGGATCCGTCCGCGCACATCGGGCGCGGGCGCGGGGTCCGGGTCCGGCTCAGCGGGCCAGGCGCCTGCTCGACCAGGCGTGGACGTCGCCGTACCCGAGGCCGAGGTAGATCCGTCTGGCCACGTGGTTGTGGGAGTACATCCCCAGCGTGCAGACGCCGCGGTCGGTCACGGCAGCCCGGGTGAGGTGCGCGGTGACCGCGAGCCCGAGCCCGGTGCCGCGTGCGTCCGGGTGCACCGTGATGCCCGAGAGAATCGGCCACCCCGAGACCGCCGGCTCGCGGACCCCGCACGCGACCAGTCGACCGGTCTGGTCCCGCGCGCCGACCCACTGCTGGTCGGCCCCCTCGAAGGGGCGAGCGTCCGTACCGGGGTTGGCCTCCTCGAGCAGGGTCCGGATGTCGTCCAGGGCGTCGGGTGTCAGCGTCTGCAGCCGCGCCTCGGCGGCCACGACCGGCGGTGCGGACCGGGTGCACAGCCACTCCCAGTCGTTGCCGTCCGTGAGGGGCAGGAGGTCCGCGACGGCCGCCAGCGACTCGCGTGTCACGGTCACCGCCGTCATCCCCGCGTGCAGACCATCCGCCACGACCTCCGCCATGAGCCGCGACACGGGCTCGGGAGCCCCCATGACCAGCAGGACGCGACGTCGCACGTGGGTGAGTCGCGGGAGGGCCACGGCGCCGTCCACGGCATACGCGGTCTCGGTCAGCGGGGAGGGGATGTCGTAACGGACGAACGCACTCCCCGCGCTCGCGTCGAGCAGCTCCGCGTGGGAGGTGATGCGCCGCACCGTCACTCGGTGATCCCGAACCGGGCGTGCCAACGGCGCAGACCGGGCGGGGCCCACCAGTTCCAGTCACCCAGCAGCGTCATCGTGGCCGGCACGAGCAGCATGCGCACCAGGGTCGCGTCGAGGGCGACGGCCGTGGCCAGACCGACCCCGGTCTCCTTGATGACCAGCAGCTGCCCGGCCACGAACCCGGAGAAGACGATCACGACGAGGAGGGCGGCGGAGGTGATGATCCGGCCCGACCGCTGCAGCCCGACGACGACCGCCTCGTCGTTGGAGTAGCCGCGCTCGTGCAGCTCGACGATCCGGGACAGCAGGAACACCTCGTAGTCCATCGACAGCCCGAACCCGAACGACAGCACCAGCAACGGGATCGTCGACTCCACGGCACCCACCGAGGCGAAACCCAGGACGGACTCGAGGTGGCCGTGCTGGAAGACCCACACGATGATCCCGAGGGAGGCGCCCAGTGAGACGACGTTGAGCAGCAGCGCCTTGACCGGGATCACCACCGACCCGGTCATGAGGAACAGCAGCACCAGGGTGGCCAGCGCCACGAGCGCAAAGGCGTATGGCGCCCGCTCCCACATCGAGTCCGTGAAGTCCTTGAGCCCGGAGGCCTCTCCGACGACGTAGGTCGGGAAGTCGGCCCGCTGGTCGCGCAGCTCGGTGACCAGCTCGCGGGAGGGGTCGTCGAGCTCCTCACCCGGGGCGTCGAGCCGGACGACCGCCAGCCCGCTGCCCTCCGCCCCGACGCTGGTGACCTCGCGGACCGTGACGCCCTGCGGCAGCCGCAGGCCCTCGGCATACGTTCGCACCTGCGTGAGCGGAGCGCGGGCGGCGACCGTCACGTCGGCACCGGCGAGCTGGGGGTAGTCCTCGGCCAGCCCCTCGAAGAACTGGCGGGTGGGGCTGCTCGTCGGCAGCAGCACCTCACCCGACGAGGTCAG
This sequence comes from Pedococcus sp. P2_E4, assembly GCF_056403935.1. Taxonomy (NCBI): domain Bacteria; kingdom Bacillati; phylum Actinomycetota; class Actinomycetes; order Micrococcales; family Intrasporangiaceae; genus Pedococcus; species Pedococcus sp. P2_E4. Next base: position 10,405 of record NZ_JBFUEO010000057.1, read on the forward strand.
GCGCAGGTCGAGTGCGGGCAGGGCCAGCGCGACCAGCGCGGCGAGCACGACGGCGATGATCGGCACCGGCCGGCGGTGCACCCACAGCGCCAGCCGGCTGAACACGCCCTCCTCCGGGGCGATCTCGGTGCCCCGCTTGAGCAGCCGCCGCGCCCCCACGACGCACAGGGCGGGGACGAGCGTGAGCGCGACGAGCATCGCGATGAGAACGACCGACAGCCCGGCGGCCCCGATCGCACGCATGAGCGGAGCCTCGAAGACGAGCAGTCCGCCGAGGGAGATGGCCACGGTGAGGCCGGAGAACACCACCGTGCGCCCGGCTGAGTCGACCGTGCGGGCCGCCGCGCCCCTGATCATCTCCGCGGTGATGTCGTCCACCGGGATGCCCCGGGCCCGCGCCCGGAGCTCCTCACGGAACCGGCTCACCGTGAGCAGGCCGTAGTCGATGCACAGGCCGAGGCCGAGGACCGTCACGACGTTGACGGCCGTGGCGTCGAGCTCGAGGAACGTGGAGAACCCCAGCAGCGAGGCGAGGGCCCCGGCGATGGAGGCGACCGCCCCGAGGATCGGCATGCCGGCCGCGACGAACCCGCCGAACACGACGACCATGACCACGAAGCTCACCGGCAGGGCGATGCCCTCACCGGTGCGCAGGTCCACCTCGAGCTGGCCGGTGATGGCCTCGATGAGGTGGTGCAGGCCGCTGGACGTCACCGTCGAGCCGGGTGCAGCCTCCTGCACCGCGGACATCGCCTCGTCGACGGCGGCCTCGATGCGTTCGTGCGCTGCCGCGTCCGGGTCGCCGGCGAGGGTCACCACGGTCACGAAGCCGTCGGAACGGGGTGAGCCGTCCTCGAGCAGCGCCTTCGCGGCCGGGCCCTCGAGCCCGCCGGGCACGACATACGGCATGGCGACCGAGGCCACTCCGGGAACCGCACGGATCGTTTCGGCGGCCTGCACCGCGGCGCTAGCGAGGGTGCGGGACGCCAGGTCGACCCCGTCGAGTCGCACGGTGTAGGTCGACAGCTGGGAGCCCCCCGCCTGGGTGAGCAGGTCGCGCCCGGTCTCGTTCTCACCCGCAACCGTCGGCTCGCCGGTCTCGAGCCGGTCGAACAGCGACTGGCCGCCGAACGCCCCCGCCGCCGCGCCGAAGCCAGCGACCACGAGCAGCAGCCAGGTGAGCATGACCGTCCTCGGCCGGTGCGCGACTCCCGACCCGAGCCTCGAGAGCCACGAGCGACTGCGGTCGGGGTGCGCGGGGGCGTCGGTCACGGGAGATAGCCTGCCAGTCGTGGGTACTGGCGCTGGCGATGACCTGTTCGGTGCGGCAACGGCTGCGCGGAACGGCGACGCGATGCCCTCCGGCGCCTCCCTGCCGCCGCTGGCCGTCCGGATGCGCCCGGCCTCCCTCGACGAGGTGCGCGGCCAGTCCGACGTGCTGCGACCCGGGTCGCCGCTGCGCAGGCTCATCGAGGGGTCCGGGGGAGCCGCTGGTGCGCTGTCGGCGATCATCTGGGGACCCCCCGGCACCGGCAAGACCACCTTGGCCCACCTCGTCGCGCACGCGGCCGACCGCAGGTTCGTGGAGCTCTCGGCCGTGACGGCTGGGGTCAAGGACGTCCGCACGGTCATGGACGCCGCGGCCCGCGAGCGCGACATGTACGACCGGCAGACGGTCCTCTTCCTCGACGAGATCCACCGGTTCACCAAGGCGCAGCAGGACGCGCTGCTGCCCGGGGTCGAGACCCGGCAGGTCATCCTCGTCGCCGCGACCACCGAGAACCCCTCGTTCTCGGTGATCGCCCCGCTGCTGTCCCGCTCGATGCTCATCACCCTCGGCCCGCTGAGCGACGACGAGGTCCGCGACGTGCTCGCCTCGGCCGTCACGGACGAGCGCGGGCTGGCCGGCGACTACGCGCTGATGCCCGACGCCACCGACCACCTCGTCCGCATCGCCGGCGGGGACGCGCGGCGAGCCCTCACCTCCCTGGAGGCGGCCGCGGGAGTGGCGCAGGACGGCATACCGGCTGGGTCCTCCCACGACGGGCCGGTCGAGATCACGCTGGCGCACACCGAGCAGGCGGTGGCGTTCGCGAGCGTGCGCTATGACAAGACCGGCGACCAGCACTACGACGTGGCCTCGGCGCTCATCAAGTCGATGCGGGGGTCCGACGTGGATGCTGCGCTGCACTACCTGGCCCGGATGCTCGAGGCCGGCGAGGACCCGCGGTTCATCGCCCGGCGCATCGTGATCTCCGCGAGCGAGGACGTCGGCATGGGCGACCCGACGGCGCTGCAGACCGCGGTGGCCGCCATGCACGCGGTCGCCCAGATCGGCATGCCGGAGGCGCGGATCATCCTCGCGCAGGCGGTCGTGCACAACGCGTTGGCGCCCAAGAGCAACGCGGCCTACACCGGCATCAACGAGGCGATCGCCGACGTGCGTGCGGGCAAGGGTGGCCTGGTGCCCCCTCACCTACGTGGCAGCGGGTATGCCGGCGCCACTCGGCTCGGCCATGGCGACGGCTACGTCTACGCGCACGACGAGGCCGACGGCGTGGCCCGCCAGGACTACCTGCCCGAGGACCTGCAGGGCAAGACCGACTACTACCGGCCGACGGACCGCGGCTTCGAGGAGCGCCTCGGCCCGCGCTGGCAGTGGCTGAAGTCGCGCATCCGCAAGACCTGACCGGCCGCGGCGACCCGGGGGGTTGCTCCTGCGATTGGGAGCGCGGGTGCGGGGTAGGGTGCCGCCATGGATTCAGTGAGTCTGGGCGACATCGCGGGCATGATCGCGGCGCTGGCCTTTGCGTTCCTCGTCTTCCGGCTGGGGAGTGTCATCGGCAAGGCCGGCAAGATCCTCGACGAGACGAGGGTCAGCCTGCGCAGCACCACGGACAACGTCCAGCCCACCCTGCTCAAGCTCACCGACACGGTCAGCCTCACCAACGAGCAGCTCGCCCGGGTGGACGGCATCACGACGAACGTCGCGGCGATGACCACCAACGCCAACGCGCTGACCTCACTGTTCGCCGCCACGCTCGGCAGCCCCGTCGTCAAGGTCGCTGCCTTCACCTACGGCGTGCGCTCGGCCTTCCGCGCCAGCGGCACCCGCAGCGGGGGCGGCCGTCGCCGCCGCAGGGGCTGATCAGCGATGCCACGTCTGTTCTGGGCCGCCCTGGGCGCCGCCGCCGGTGTGTATGCCGTGCGCAAGGTCAGCAAGGCCGCCGATGCCTACACCCCGGCCGGGGTCGCGCACGGCCTGACCGACTTCGGCGACGGGCTGCGCGAGCTCGCGGCCGCGGTTCGCGAGGGCATGGCCGAGCGTGAGGGCGAGCTGCGGCTGGCCCTGGGCATCGACACCGACACCGACTCGAGTGACGCCGCCGGAGGCCGCCTCGACGCCGAGTCCGCCCGCGCCCTGCTCGACGACCCCACGGGTCCTCGGGGCGAGCGCACGTTCCGAGCTCGCTAGGGGCTCCGGCGCCCGTGCGCCGCCGCCCCGGCATACCCCTGCTGTCTTGCCCGTACGATTCGTCATGCCCGCCCGAACTGCCGTCGGCACGGGTCGCATGCCCCCAAAGGACTGAGTAACCCATGGAAACCGCCGAGATCAGGCGCCGCTTTCTCTCCTTCTACGAGAGCAAGGGCCACACGGTCGTCCCGTCCGCGCCGCTCGTCTACGACGACCCCAACCTGCTGTTCGTCAACGCCGGGATGGTGCCGTTCAAGCCCTACTTCCTCGGGCAGCAGGCGCCGCAGTGGGACCGCGCCGCGTCCGTCCAGAAGTGCGTGCGCACCGGTGACATCGAGGAGGTCGGCAAGACCTCGCGGCACGGCACCTTCTTCCAGATGAACGGCAACTTCTCCTTCGGCGACTACTTCAAGGAGGGGGCGATCCGGTTCGCCTGGGAGCTCATCACGACCCCCCAGGGCCAGGGCGGCTACGGCCTCGACCCCGACAAGATCTGGCCGACCGTCTACGAGGACGACGACGAGGCGTTCGACCTGTGGAAGAACACCATCGGCGTCCCCGTCGAGCGGATCACCCGCAGGGGCAAGCTGGACAACTACTGGCACATGGGTGTCCCCGGCCCCGGTGGCCCGTGCAGCGAGATCTACCTCGACCGCGGGCCCGAGTACGGCCGCGAGGGCGGTCCGGCGGTCGACGAGGACCGCTACCTCGAGTTCTGGAACCTCGTGTTCATGCAGTACGACCTGTCGGCCGTGCGCGCCAAGGACGACTTCGACATCTCCGGTGAGCTGCCGAAGAAGAACATCGACACCGGCATGGGCCTCGAGCGCATGGCGACGCTGCTGCAGGGCGTCGACAACCTCTACGAGATCGACGAGGTCTACCCGGTGCTGGACCGGGCGGCCGAGCTGACGGGCAAGAAGTACGGCGCGGAGTCCGGCCACGCGGCGAGCGAGTCCCACCCCGACGACGTGCGGCTGCGCGTCGTGGCCGACCACGTCCGCTCGTCCCTCATGCTCATCGGGGACGGCGTGACCCCCGGCAACGAGGGCCGCGGCTACGTCCTGCGCCGGATGCTGCGGCGCGCCGTGCGCTCGATGCGCCTGCTCGGCTTCGACGAGCCCAGCCTCCCGCTGCTGCTGCCCGTGTCGGTGGAGCGGATGAAGAACTCCTACCCCGAGCTCGAGGCCGGCTTCGACCGCATCTCGCAGATCGCGTATGCCGAAGAGGAGGCATTCCGTCGGACCCTCGCCTCGGGCACGACGATCCTCGACACCGCTGTGGCGCGGACGAAGTCCGCGGGTGGCACGACGCTCGAGGGTGCCGAGGCCTTCCAGCTGCACGACACGTACGGCTTCCCGATCGACCTGACGTTGGAGATGGCGTCGGAGCAGGGTCTCGAGGTCGACCGGGCGGGCTTCACCCGCCTCATGCAGGAGCAGCGCGACCGGGCCAAGGCCGATGCGAGGTCCAAGAAGGGCGGCCACGCCAACACCGAGGTCTGGAAGGACCTGCGGGCGCTGGGGGCGACCGACTGGCGTGCGTACTCCGAGCTCACCAGCGAGGCGACAGTGCTCGGGCTGGTCGTCGACGGCAGCCCGGTCGAGGAGCTCGAGCCGGGCCAGCGCGGCCAGGTCGTGCTGGACCGGACCCCGTTCTATGCCGAGTCCGGTGGTCAGGTCGCCGACGAGGGTGTCATCACGGCCGACGGTGCCCACCTGCGGGTCGTGGACGTCCAGCGACCCGTCAAGGGACTGGTCGCCCACACGGTCGAGGTGCTGACCGGGCCCTTGCGGGTCGGTCAGGCCGTCAGCGCCGAGGTCGACCCCGAGTGGCGGGTGTCCGCCTGCCAGGCGCACTCCGGCACGCACGTCGTCCACGCCGCGCTGCGCCAGGTGCTCGGCCCCACGGCGCTGCAGTCCGGCTCCTACAACAAGCCCGGCTACCTGCGGCTCGACTTCGCGTGGGGGCAGTCGCTGTCACCCGAGACGCGCAGCGAGATCGAGGAGGTCGCCAACCTGGCGGTGCGCCAGGACCTGCCGGTGTCGGCGCAGTACATGACGCTGCCGCAGGCGCGGGAGTTCGGTGCGCTCGCGCTGTTCGGCGAGACGTATGACGAGCAGGTGCGCGTCATCGAGATCGGCGGCCCGTGGTCCCGCGAGCTCTGCGGTGGCACCCACGTGGGCCACTCGAGCCAGATCGGCGCGCTGACGGTGACCGGCGAGTCCTCCGTCGGGTCCGGCGTGCGCCGCCTCGAGGCGTTCGTCGGCATGGACGCCCTGCGCTACCTCGCGAAGGAGCGCGCCCTCGTGGCCGAGCTCACCGACATCGTGAAGGTGCAGCCCGGTGAGCTCAAGGAGCGCGTCGCCGCCCTCGTGGCGCGCGTGCGTGACGCGGAGCGCGAGCTCGAGAAGGTGCGTCGCGAGCAGGTCCAGGCTGCGACGGGCAAGCTCGTCGAGTATGCGCGCAACGTCCACGGCATCCGCCTGCTGACCCATGACGCGGGCGCGGGTGCCGGCGCCGATGACCTGCGCACCATGGCCCTCGACCTGCGTGGACGCCTCGGTGACAGCGCCCCTGCGGTGATCGCCCTCACGGGCGCGGCCGGTGGCCGACCGGCCGTCGTCGTCGCGACGAACGCCGGCGCCAGGGAGCGCGGGATCAAGGCGGGTGCGCTCGTCCGGGTGGCCGCGCAGGCCCTCGGCGGTGGCGGTGGCGGCAAGGACGACCTCGCCCAGGGTGGCGGCACCGACGCCAGCCGCACCGGCGACGCGCTGGGTCAGATCGACCAGGC
>NZ_JBFUEO010000058.1:0-14622 GCF_056403935.1 Pedococcus sp. P2_E4
CCTCGCGGCCCTGGTCGAGCAGCCGCCGCGCGGTGCGGGCCTCGGCGTGCAGCCGACGGGGGTCGGCCCACCCGGCGTCGAGTGCCGCGAGCAGCGTCTCGCGCGCCTGCGGGTGCAGGGGTCCACTGGCCGCGTCGAGGAACGCCCGCGTCGGATTCGCCACACGGCAGACGTTAGTCGCACCCTGACCGGACGCAGGGGTGGGGCTGGAGTAGGGTTTGGCGCGATGGCCCATCACTGCTTCGAAGAAGGTGCACCGTTGCGTCAGCACGACGTCTCTGCGCCGCGCCCACACCGGCGGCGGACCCTCGCCAGGACGACCACGGCAACCCTTGTCGCGATCGCCGCAACGACCCTCTCGGGGTGTGCGGGACGCGTCCAGGACGGCTTCCTGCCACGTGCCGTCACCGAGAACGGCGAGCACGTCACGAGCCTGTGGAACGGCGCCTGGATCGCCGCCCTCGCCGTGGGCGTGCTCGTGTGGGGTCTGATCCTCTGGTGCGTGGTCGCGTACCGCCGCAAGAAGGACGACACCGAGCTGCCCGTGCAGCTGCGCTACAACGTGCCGATGGAGATCCTCTACACCATCGTCCCGGTCTTCATGATCGCCGTGCTCTTCTACTACACGGCCCGTGACGAGGCGACGCTGCTCGACACCTCCAAGGAGCCCGACGTCGTCGTCAACGTCGTCGGCAAGAAGTGGAGCTGGGACTTCAACTACGTCAACGAGGACACCTACGAGACCGGCACTCAGGCCGAGCTCACCGGTCAGCCCGGCGTCGAGAAGGACCTCCCCACGCTCTACCTACCCGTCGACCAGCGCGTCGAGTTCGTGCTCACCTCGCGGGACGTCATCCACTCGTTCTGGGTGCCGGCGTTCCTCCAGAAGCTCGACATGATCCCGGGCCGGGTCAACAAGTTCCAGATCGTCCCCACCGAGACCGGTGACTTCAAGGGCAAGTGCGCCGAGCTCTGCGGCGCCTACCACTCGCAGATGCTCTTCAACGTCAAGGTCGTCGACCAGCAGGCCTACGACGCCCACATCGCCGAGCTCAAGGCCAAGGGCAACACCGGCCAGCTCGACAACACCCTCAACCCCGAGAAGGTCATGAACGAGGACGACCAGCTCATCCCGAGCGGCGGGAGCAACTGATGGCGGCGGCAACCGAGACCACCTCGACCTACTACCGGCAGGTCGACGCCACGTCGACGCGTCGCCTGACCAAGGGGCAGACGGTCGTCAAGTGGGTGACGACGACCGACCACAAGGTCATCGGCAACCTCTACTTCATCACCTCGTTCCTCTTCTTCATGTTCGGCGGCGTGCTCGCACTGCTCATCCGCGCCGAGCTGTTCCAGCCCGGTCTGCAGGTCGTCGACAACCCCGAGCAGTTCAACCAGCTGTTCACCATGCACGGCACGATCATGTTGCTGCTGTTCGCGACGCCGCTGTTCGCCGGCTTCGCCAACGCGCTCATGCCGATCCAGATCGGCGCACCCGACGTCGCGTTCCCGCGGCTCAACATGTTCGCCTACTGGCTCTACCTGTTCGGCGGGCTCATCGCCTCGGCGGGCTTCCTCACGCCGTCCGGCGCGGCCTCGTTCGGCTGGTTCGCCTACGCGCCGCTGTCTGACGCCGCCAACACCCCCGGCCTCGGCGGCGACCTGTGGGTCTTCGGCCTGGCGCTCGGTGGTTTCGGAACCATCCTCGGTGCCGTCAACTTCATCACGACGATCATCTGCATGCGCGCTCCCGGCATGACGATGTTCCGGATGCCGATCTTCACCTGGACGATCCTCATCACCAGCCTGCTGGTGCTCATGGCCTTCCCGGTGCTCGCCTCGGCGCTCCTCGCGCTCGGAGCCGACCGCAAGTTCGGGGCCCACGTGTTCGACCCCGAGAACGGTGGTCCGATGCTGTGGCAGCACCTGTTCTGGTTCTTCGGCCACCCCGAGGTCTACATCATCGCGCTGCCGTTCTTCGGCATCATCTCCGAGATCCTGCCGGTGTTCTCCCGCAAGCCGATCTTCGGCTACAAGACGCTGGTGTTCGCCACCATCGGCATCGCCGCGCTGTCCGTGACCGTCTGGGCGCACCACATGTACGCCACGGGTCAGGTGCTCCTGCCGTTCTTCTCGGTCATGACGATGTTGATCGCCGTGCCCACGGGCGTGAAGTTCTTCAACTGGATCGGCACGATGTGGGGCGGCAAGCTCACCTTCGAGACGCCCATGCTCTGGGCGATCGGGTTCCTCGTGACGTTCCTCTTCGGTGGCCTGACCGGCATCATCCTGTCCAGCCCGGCCCTCGACTTCCACCTCTCCGACAGCTACTTCGTCGTGGCGCACTTCCACTACGTGGTGTTCGGCACGGTCGTGTTCGCGATGTTCGCCGGGTTCTACTTCTGGTGGCCCAAGTTCACCGGTCGGATGCTCGACGAGACGCTGGGCAAGATCCACTTCTGGATGCTGTTCATCGGCTTCCACACGACGTTCCTGATCCAGCACGTCCTCGGTGTCGACGGCATGCCTCGTCGTTACGCCGACTACCTGCCCGAGGACGGGTTCACCGTCGAGAACCAGGTGTCGACGTTCGGCGCGTTCCTGCTGGCCGCCTCGACCCTGCCGTTCCTCTACAACGTGTGGAAGACGTGGCGCACCGCGCCGCTGGTCGAGACCAACGACCCGTGGGGCTACGGTGCCTCGCTCGAGTGGGCGACGTCGTGCCCGCCGCCGCGGCACAATTTCGACACCATCCCGCGGATCAGGTCCGAGCGCCCCGCGTTCGACCTGCACCACCCCGAGGCCTCCCCGTTCGCCCACGTGGCGGCCGACCCCGACACCCTGACCCGGGTCGCCGCCCACTCCGGTGAGCACGAGCACCACACGGGCGAGTTCGACGGGCCCGAGAAGCACGGTCGCTACCACGAGGAGCGGGACTGACCCATGAAGAACGAGTTCAACCTCTTCCTGCTGCTCGCTGCCTTCTTCGCCCCCGTCGGCGTGGTCTACGGCATCTTCACCGACTGGAAGGAGCCGGTCGGTCCCGCCGGCCTGTTCCTGTCCGCCGGGCTCGGCCTGATGGTCGCCTTCTACCTGCGGGTGACCGGTCGGCGGCTCCCGGAGCGTCCCGAGGACAACCCCGGCGGTGAGATCGACGAGCACGAGGGCGAGTACGGCTTCTTCAGCCCGCACTCGTGGTGGCCGCTGCCGCTGGCTGCTGCCGCTGCCGTCTGCTTCCTCGGCCTGGCGGTCGGGTGGTGGCTGTTCATCATCGGCGCCGCGTTCGGCGTGGTCGCCCTGGTCGGCTGGACCTTCGAGTACTTCAAGGGCCCCCACGCCGTCTGAGCGCCCCACAGCGCACCCGCCTGACGCCACCGCACCCCGGGGCCGGTCCACTCGGACCGGCCCCCGTGTGTTGCCTGCCGTGGGCAGCTGGACGGGGCACCCCCGTCGAGCGGGTAGAATCACCTCGGCGAGCGACTCCCGGGCAGGGCGGGGACACGTCGCACAGGGGGCCCAAGGGGGCCACGGCCGGTGGCATCGTCGCCGATCGGCCCGTCACCAGACAGTTGCATAGCCAACCCGTGGGCACGCTGAGGCGTCTGAGGGGGTGGCACCTCAACAGACGCACGCGGGCGCACGATCGCGCCCATCAGACACGGGAGCTCATGTGGTGGGTACGACACGTCGGACGCTCGGTATCGCGGCGGCCGCGACCCTGGTCGCGGTGGCGGCGCTGACCGGGTGCCAGGGGACCGTCGCCTCGCCGTCGACCACGGGGGTCGCCGGGAGCGTCACCTCGAGTTCGAGCTCCACCTCGTCACCCGAGCCCACGCCGGCCGAGGTGTCGGTGTCGCCGGCCGACGACGCGACGGGCGTGCTGCCCAACGAGCCCGTGGTCGTCAAGGCCACGACCGGCACGCTCGGCGACGTCACCGTCGTCGACGGCTTGGGCCGCGCCGTCAAGGGCAAGGTCGACGCGACCGGCGCCTGGACCAGCACCCAGCGGCTCGCGCCCAGCGCGGCATACACCGTCACCACCAAGGCGACCGGCCCGGACGGCTCGCCGTCGACCACCACGTCGACCTTCTCGACGATCAAGCCCAAGGTCACGGCGACCTACGGCATCCTCAACTCCGGTGAGACCGTCGGCGTGGGCATGCCGGCCAGCATCCAGTTCGACTCGGCCGTCAGCACCCCCGAGCTGCGGGCCCAGGTCGAGAAGCTGGTCAAGGTCACGACCAGCCCCGCCCAGAAGGGCGCCTGGGGCTGGCTCGACAACCGCCAGCTGATGTGGCGTCCGGCGACGTACTGGAAGCCCGGAACAAGGGTCACCATCAGCGCGCCGCTGACCGGCGTGCAGACCGGCCCCGACAAGTGGATCGCCAACGACGACAACGCCAGCTTCACCGTCGGCTCGTCGATGATCTCGACCGTCGACATCAAGCGCCACGTCATGACCGTCACGCGCGGTGGCCAGGTCATCAACACCATCCCGATCAGCGCCGGCCGTCCCGGCCCCGAGACGGAGACGCGCTCGGGCATCAAGGTGATCATCCGCAAGGAGGGCACCGTGGTGATGGACTCCACGTCCATCGGGATCAAGAAGGGCGAGCCCGGCTACTACAAGATCACCACCCAGTCGGCGATGCGCGTGACGTGGACGGGCGAGTACCTCCACTCCGCGCCGTGGTCGGTCGGCTCGCAGGGCAGCGCCAACGTCAGCCACGGCTGCGTCAACATGTCGCCGGCGAACGCAGCCTGGATGTACGCCAACTCCAAGGCGGGCGACGTCGTGAAGTTCACCGGGTCCGGTCGGGTGTTCCAGCCGTCCGAGGGCATCGGCGTCTGGCAGTACTCGTTCGACGGGTGGAAGAAACAGAGCGCGCTCGTCTGAGGTCTGAGGCTGGAGGGCGCTCTGAGGCGTCCGCATGGGGCCCACCGGTCACGGACCGGCGGGCCCTTCTTCCGTGTCAAGTGGGGGTGGCAACCTTCATGGCTCCGTGGGAGCCTCACTGAGCGACCCTCCACCGGGGAAGGGTCCACTCCTCAGCTGGGGGATGACACATGTTGCAGTTGCCTCGCACCACCCTGTCCCGCTCCGCGCTCTCCGCCGTCGCCGCGCTGCTCCTCGCGCCGGCCCTCGCCACCGCCGCCCAGGCGGCACCGGCCACCAACGACACGGTGGCCACGGCCACTGTCGTCTCCGCCCTCCCGACCACGATCACCGAGGACACGAGCGCAGCCACCACCGACGCCACGGATGCCGCCCTCAACGACCAGTGCGGGGCTCCGGCCACCAACGCCAGCGTCTGGTTCACCTACACCGCGACGGCCGACGGCGGCGTCGTCGCCGACATGTCCGGCTCCGACTACAGCGGCGGCTTCATGGTCACCGAGGGCAACCCGGCCAACGGCAACCTCGTCGCCTGCGGCCCGACGACGGTGGGCTTCGCCACGACGGCCGGGCAGCAGTACTACATCGTCGCGTTCTCGGACACCGCGACCAACGGTGGCGCTCTCGAGGTCGTGTTCGACCCGGCTCCTCCCGCTCCCGAGGTCGCGTTGACGGTCAACCCTCGCGGCACGGCCTACAAGGACGGCAGCGCCAAGCTGAGCGGCACGTACTCGTGCACCAACGCCGACGACTTCTTCAGCGACATCGAGGGGACCCTGACCCAGCGGGTCGGCCGCGTGAAGGTCAACGGTGACTTCTTCATCAGCCCGCTCCAGTGCGACGGCCAGACGCACTCCTGGAACGCGCTCGTGACCAGCACCAACGGCCTGTTCCGCGGTGGCAAGGGTGCCTCCGTGACGTTCGTGTTCGCCTGTGGGCCCTTCGACTGCTCGGTGGGGTATGCCGAGCAGACGGTGCAGCTCAGCAGCGGAGGCAAGCGAGCCTGACCTCTCCTGCGCCCGGTGCCGCGTCCCCTCAGGGGCGCGGCACCGTCGTGCCGGCGGCCCGGCGCTCAGCCTCGTCGTGCCGGCGACCCGGCGCTCAGCCCCAGCCGAGCTGGTGCAGCCTGGCGTCGTCGATGCCGAAGTGGTGGGCGATCTCGTGCACGACGGTCACGGCGATCTCGTCCAGCAGCTCGTCGCGGTCCTGACACATCCGCGTCAGGGGTCCGCGGAAGATCGTGATCCGGTCGGGCAGCGCCCCTGCAGCCCATCCGGCACCCCGTTCGGTCAGTGGGGTGCCGTCGTAGATGCCGAGCAGGTCCGGGTCGTCCTCGGGCGGCTCGTCCTCGACGAAGAAGACCACGTTGTCGAGCAGCCGCATCAGCTCGGCCGGCACCTCGTCGAGGGCGTCACCGACCGCCTCCTCGAACTCGACAGCGCTCATCTCGACCACGCGGACAGCCTGCCATGCCCGGCCGGTCCGCCCGACTTCCGACCGCTGGCACCCCAAACGCCGGTATGCCGCCCGCTCGGGTGAGCGGACGGCATACCTGGTGGTGCGGGGGAGCAACCCCGTGCTGGTGTTACGGGCGCTGCGGGGGCTCGCGACGCGAGCTCTCGAGGGCGTGGCCGGAGTCGGCGGCTGCACCGGCACCCGACTCGATCTCCTCGTGGCCGTGGCCGTCGTGGTGGGCGGCCGCGAGCTCAGCCGGCGTGACCGGGTTGATCCGGTCGCTGAAGTAGAACCGGGACACCGCGGAGCGGGCCTGGTCCTTGCGCGCGGTCGGCGAGGCGACGGCGTTGGCGTCCGTGCCGGACGTGAGCTCGAACGTGGCGTGCGGGTCGTGCTGCACGAGGTTCCAGCGGGTGTAGACGTCCAGCGGCTCGTGCTGCTCGAAGAACCTGCCGTCGGCGGTGCGGATGATGCGGCCGGTCTCGCGTCCGTGGAGCACCAGGTCGCGGTCACGGCGCTGCAGCGACAGGCAGATCCGCTTGGTCACCCAGAACACGACCGGCGGGGCGATGAAGAAGGCAGCCTGCAGGGTGTGGGTGATGTCGTTGATCGACAGGCCCAGCTTGATCGCCATGAGGTCGTTGCCCGCAGCGAACATCAGCACGCCGTAGGTCGTCAGGGCGGCCATGCCCAGGGCGGTCCGCGTCGGGTTGTTGCGGGGGCGGTCCAGCAGGTGGTGCTCGCGGGTGTCACCGGTGACCCAGCGCTCGAGGAACGGGTAGGCAGCCATCAGGCCGTACATCACCGGGATCAGCAGCAGCGCGCCGATCATGACGTTGAAGCTCCACGTGGAGCCGCCGATGTTGAACTCCAGCCAGCCGGGCAGCAGTCGCAACGCGCCATCGGCGAAGCCCATGTACCAGTCAGGCTGGGAGCCGGCGGTCACTGGCGAGGGGTCATAGGGTCCGTAGGCCCAGATCGGGTTGATCGTCACGAGCGCCGAGATGAGCGCCACGACACCGAACACGATGAAGAAGAAGCCACCGGCCTTGGCCGCGTAGACCGGCATGACCGGGAAGCCCACGACGTTGTCGTTGGTCTTGCCGGGCCCGGGGAACTGGGTGTGCTTGTGCACGAAGACCAGGCCGATGTGGGCGGTGAACAGACCCACGAGGATCGCCGGCAGCAGCAGGATGTGCACCGAGTAGAGGCGCGGGATGATCGCCTCACCGGGGAAGGCGCCGTCGAAGACGAAGTACGACAGGTAGGAGCCGATGACCGGTGCGGAGCGCATGAAGCCCTCGGCGGCACGCAGGCCCGTGCCGGACAGCAGGTCGTCAGGCAGGGAGTAACCGGCGAAGCCCTCGACGAGGGCCAGCATCGACAGGATGCAGCCGATCACCCAGTTGATCTCGCGCGGCTTGCGGAACGCGCCCGTGAAGAACACGCGCAGCATGTGCACGGACAGCGCCACGATGAACATCAGCGCGGCCCAGTGGTGGATCTGGCGGATCAACAGGCCACCGCGGATGTCGAACGAGATGTCGACGGTCGAGCGGTAGGCCTCGGACATGGTCACGCCACGCAGCGGCAGGTACGAGCCGTCGTAGACGACCTGACCGGCGCTCGGGACGAACCAAAAGGTGAGGAAGGTGCCCGAGAGCAGGCAGATGATCATCGAGTACATGGCGACCTCGCCGAGCATGAAGGACCAGTGCTCGGGGAAGACCTTCTTCATGAGGTAGCCGACGGGCTTGGCTGCTCCGGTGCGGTCGTCGAGCCATCCGGCGACGCCGCCGACGGCCTTGAGGGCCGGGGGCGTGGGGGCGGCCGCGGGGGCGTCGTCGCGGCGGAGCCGGTCGGCGCCGGTGGTCGTGGTCGATCCGTTGGTGCTCATGCGCTACCTCGCTCGAAGAAGCTCGGGCCAACAGCCTCGCGGAACGGCGCGTCCGCCACAAGGTAGCCCTCGGAGTCGACGGTGATCTTCAGCTGGGGGAGCGGCCGCTTGGCCGGGCCGAAGATGACCTTGCAGTCCTGCGTCACGTCGAACGTCGACTGGTGGCAGGGGCACAGAAGGTGGTGGGTCTGCTGCTCGTAGAGGCCCACCGGGCAGCCCACGTGGGTGCAGATCTTGGAGTAGGCGACGATGCCGTCATGGCCCCAGTCGCGCTCCTTCGCGGGCTTGATGTCCTCTGGGTTGAGGCGCATGAGGAGGACGGCGGCCTTGGCCTTGTCCTCGAGCACGTGCTCGGACTCCTTGATGGACTCGGGAAGCACGTGGTAGACGGAGCCGATGGTGACCTGGTCGGCCTTGATGGGGGTGTGCTCGGGGTCGCGGACCAGCCGGTCGCCCTTCTTCCACATGGTGCGGGAGAGGGCGTCGCCGGGCAGCGGGCCGAGGCCACCGATGAGGGGGAGCACCACCGGAACGGCGAACAGGCCCAGGGCGCCGAGCAGGGAGCCCTTGATCAGCGGGCGACGGTTGATCTGGGACGCCTCCCCACCCTCGACGAGGTCGTCGACCACGCGCTGGCGGTCGGCGTCGGAGGCGCGCTGCGGGTGACGCTCCTCGACCATCTCGGCGTCGGGCATGAGGGTCTTGGCCCAGTGGACCGCGCCGACCCCGATGCCGAGCAGCGACACCGCCATGGTTGCGCCGAGCACGACGTTGTAGAGGTTGGCGTCACCGATGCCGGGGATGAAGACACGGCTCGTGGTGTCGATGGCGAAGTAGGCGACGATGAAGCCGATGGTGGCCAGGCTGGACAGGCCGAAGAGCGTGGCGACCTGCTTCTCGGCACGCTTGGCGGCCCTGTCGTCGACATCGGCCATGCGCGGGACGTGCGGCGGCAGGCCCGGGTCGGGGAACCGCTCGGGGAAGCCGCCGGTGCCCTCGATGTGGCCCTGGTCGAGACGGACCGCGGTCGCGCCGTAGCCGTCGGAGGTGGCCACCTCGCCGTGCGTGGTGCCGTGTTCGCTCATCGAGTCTTCCTGTCGTGACGTCATCAGGCGGCCTTCCTGCCCAGCCAGACCGCGAAACCGACCATGATGCCGAGCCCGAAGACCCAGGCGAAGAGCCCCTCGGAGACCGGGCCGAGGTTGCCGAGGTTCATGCCCCCGACGTTCTCCTGCTCGTCGACCGCGTGGAGGTAGGCGATGATCGACTTCTTGGCCTCGGGGCTGATGTTGTCGTCGTTGAACACGGGCATCGACTGCGGTCCGGTGACCATGGCCTCGTAGATGTGCTTGCCCTCGATGTTGCGCAGGCTCGGGGCGTACTTGCCCCGGGTCAGCGCGCCGCCGGAGCCGGCGAAGTTGTGGCACATGGCGCAGTTCACGCGGAACAGCTCGCCACCGAGGGCGACGTCACCGCCCTTGCCGCTCGCGGCCTCGTCGTCGGGGATCGAGGGACCGGGGGCGAGCGAGGCGATGTAGGCCGCGACGGCGGCGATCTCCTCGTCGCTGAACCTGACCTCATCGACCCGGGGGGCCTGCACGCCGGGCGCGGCGAGCGGCATACGGCCGGTGCCCATCTGGAAGTCCACGGCAGCCGCGCCCACGCCGGCGAGGCTCGGGCCGGCCTTGCTGCCCTGGGCGTTGACGCCGTGGCAGGTGGAGCAGTTGGCGAGGAAGAGCTTCTTGCCCTGCTCGACCTGCGAGCTGCTGGCTGCCGCGGAGGCGGAGGCCTGCTTGGGGGCGAGCGCCGAGTAGGCGACGCCGGTCACGATGAGCCCGAGCAGCAACAGCAGGGCGATCGCGGCCGGGTGTCGGCGGCGGGCGGCCAAGGCGTTCACAGTGCGGTCCTGTCGTTCGGTGCGGGCAGGGCGAGGAGGGGGCAGGCCGTCATCACGGCTCACTTGAGCAGGTAGATCGTCGCGAAGAGCGCGATCCACACCACGTCGACGAAGTGCCAGTAGTAGGACGTGACGACCGCGCCGGCGGCCTGGGCGTGGCTGTAGTGCCGCGTCGTGAACGTGCGGCCGATGATGAGCAGGAAGGCCAGCAGCCCGCCGGTCACGTGCAGCGCGTGGAAGCCGGTGGTGAGGTAGAAGACCGAGCCGTAGGCCGTGGAGGACAGCGTGATGTTCTCGTGGACCAGCTCGGAGTACTCGAGCACCTGACCGGAGACGAAGATCGCGCCGAAGACGTAGGTGACGACGTACCACTCACGCATGCCCCAGCTCTTGACCGCCAGCAGGCCGGCGTCGCCACGGTGCGGCTTGCCGTGCTCGGCGGCGTGGACGCCGAGCTGGCACCACACCGAGGAGATCACGAGGATCAGCGTGTTGATCGTCGCGAAGGGCACGTTGAGCACCTGCGTCGACTCGTCCCAGAGCTCGGGCTCGACGGAGCGGATCGTGAAGTACATCGCGAACAACCCCGCGAAGAACATCAGCTCGCTCGACAGCCACACGATGGTGCCGACCGACACCATGTTGGGGCGCGAGACCGGGCCGTGGCCCGGAATGCTGCCCACGGCGCCGGGGGAGCGGGGGGAGTCTGAGGTCACTGCGGATGCTGTCGCCACGGGTGCCATTATTGCCACATTCGCCGCCCGGCACACCGCCGACCCCCTGATGCGCGCGCGAGTGTGTGAAATCGCACCGGATGCGCGCGCTGCAGCGGCCTTCGCAGCCCTGTCGTGGACGCCGCCGCGGCCCTGTCGTGGACGCTGCCGCGGGCGGGTCGGGGCCGCACCGGTAGCATCGGCGCCATGACCGCTTCGCACGCGCCTGCCACCGGTGCCGACACCTCGGTTCGACAGATTTCGGTGCTGCTCTACAGCGACGACCGCACCACCCGTGATGCGGTCCGCGTCAATGTCGGACGTCGCCCGGCCCGCGATGTCGAGGTGTCGTCCTGGCGCGAGTGCGCGACCGCCGCGGCGGTCATCGAGGCCGTCGAGAGCTCGTCCTTCGACGTGCTGATCCTTGACGGCGAGGCGGCCCCCGTGGGTGGCCTCGGGCTGTGCCGTCAGCTCAAGAGCGAGATCTTCCAGTGCCCCCCGGTCCTGGTCCTCACCGGTCGGCCGCAGGACGGCTGGCTCGCGACCTGGTCGCTGGCCGACCTGGCCGTGCCGCACCCGCTCGACCCGATCGCGCTGGCGGCTGCCGTCGCGCAGCTGGGTCGCGCCGGGCGCCCGAGCGCGTCCTGACGGCCATGTCGTCGCAGGCCCGCGTCGACGGTCCGCCGCCGACCTGGCCCGACCTGCTGGACGCCCTGCTGCGCCGACAGGACCTCACGACGGCCCAGGCCGCGTGGGCCATGCAGGAGGTCATGTCCGGCGAGGCGACTCCCGTGCAGCTGGCCGGGTTCCTCGTGGCCCTGCGGGCCAAGGGCGAGAGCGTCGATGAGCTCCGCGGCCTCGCCGACGTGATGCTCGCGCACGCCAACCCGATCGAGGTGCCCGGTCCCAGCCTGGACATCGTCGGCACCGGGGCGGACCGCGCCCACACGGTCAACATCTCGACCATGGCCGCGATCGTCATCGCCGCGTGTGGTGTCAAGGTCGTCAAGCACGGCAACCGTGCCGCGTCGTCCAGCTCGGGCTCGGCCGACGTCCTCGAGAGCCTCGGCGTCAACCTCACCCTTGGCCCCGCCCGGGTTGCGGAGGTCGCAGCGGAGGCCGGCATCACCTTCTGCTTCGCGCAGGTCTTCCACCCCGCGATGCGCCACGCGGCCGCGGCGCGGGCCGGGCTCGGGGTCGGCACGGCGTTCAACGTGCTGGGACCGCTGACCAACCCCGCCCAGCCCACCTTCGCCGCGGTGGGGGTCGCCGACCCCCGCATGGCGCCACTGATCGCGGGGGTGTTCGCCGGACGCGGCAAGGATGCCGCCGTGTTCCGGGGTGACGACGGCCTCGACGAGCTGACCCTGAGCACCACGTCCACGGTGTGGTGGGTGCGCGGCGGTCAGGTCGTCGAGCGCACGCTCGACCCCGAGGCGCTCGGGCTCACGCTGCAGCCCATCGAGGCGCTGCGCGGCGCGGATGCCGACTTCAACGCGCAGGTGGCCCGAGACGTGTTCGCCGGTCAGCGGGGAGCGCCGCGTGATGCCGTCGTGCTCAATGCCGGGATCGCCCTCGCCCTCACGACCCCGGACCACGGGGGCACCTCCGCCGACTTCGTCGCCGCGGTGCGCTCGGGCATGGACCGTGCGGAGGCAGCGATCGACAGCGGCGCGGCAGCGCAGCGGCTCGACACCTGGGCGGCTGCGACCAACCGACGCTGAGGCGTCGCTCGACTGTCAGGCCGGGATGGCCGCGGCGACGCGCAGGATCGCGGCGACCGAGGCGTCGACGTCCGCCTCCGTCGTGGACCAGTTCGACACCGACACCCGCATCAGGCGGCGCCCGTGCCACGTCGTCGCCCCCAGCCAGCACGTGCCCTCGGCCTGGACGCCCTCGACGACGGCGTCGGTCCGGGCGTCGTCGCCGAACGCCACGAGGACCTGGTTGAGGACGACCTCGCCGACGACCTCGGCGCCGCCGGCCCGCAGCCCGTCCGCGAACCGCTGCGACAGCCGGCAGCAGCGCTCCACGAGCTCGGCGACACCGTCGCGGCCGAGCTCGCGCAGGGCTGCGTAGACCGTGAAGCCACGGGCCCGGCGTGAGGACTCCGGCACGAGGTCGCCCAGCGTCGGGGACGGGCCGCCCTGCCCCGTGAGGTAGGCCGCGGTGTAGGAGAGCGCTCTCGACTGCACCTGCGGGTGGGCGCAGATCGCGAGCCCGCAGTCGTACGGCACGTTGAGCCACTTGTGCGCGTCCACGGCCCAGGAGTCCGCGAGACCGGCCCCCGCGACCAGGTGGGCCCGCTGCGGCGACGCCGCCGCCCAGAGGCCGAAGGCGCCGTCCACGTGCACCCACGCGTCGTGGGCCCGCGCGGTCGCGATCGCCCGGGGCAGGTCGTCGCAGACGCCGGTGTTGACGTTGCCGGCCTGCAGGCACACGACCAGCGGCCCCGGCTCGAGGGTGTCGAGGACGCGGGACAGGTCCGCGAGGTCGATGGCGCCCCGGTCGTCGGCGTCGACCTCGACGACCGAGGCGGTGCCCAGGCCGAGCAGGCGCAGCGCCCGGTCGATGGTGGCGTGCCGCTCGCGACTGGCGACCACGCGGATCGCCGGGGCCCCGACCAGTCCCTGCCGTTCCACGTCCCACCCCACCCGGGCCAGGACGTCGTGCCGGGCGGCTGCGAGCCCCACCGTGTTGGCTCCTTGGGCCCCGGTCACGAACCCGACGGAGGCGTCGGGTGGCAGCGACAGCAGGTCCTTGACCCAGTCCCCGGCGACGGTCTCGGCGACGGAGGCAGCGGGCGACAGGGCGGCGTTGAAACCACACTGGTCCCACCCGGTGGCGACCATGTCGGCAGCGCTCGCCGCGGGCAGGGCCCCACCGATGACGAACCCGAAGAACCGCGGACCCGGTGTGGCGACGACTCCCGGATCGAAGTCGGCCACCAGCTCCTCCAGCACCGTCGCCGCCGGGGTCGGACCGTCCTGCAGCGGCCTCGCGACGCGTTCGAGGAGGACGTCGCGAGACATCTCCGCCGCGACCCGCCTGGCCGGAAGGGTGGCGCGGTGGTCGGCGGCCAGCTGGGCGGCTCGCGCGAACAGGGTCTCGAGGTCGGTGGCCTGCGACATGGCACGACGCTACGCCGGTCCGCCCCCAGCCACCTACGTCATCGAGGCGAGCCAGCTCGCGGCCTGCCGGGCGTTCGCGCGGCGCTGTTCGTAGCGAACTCCCAACGCCAGCAACGTGATTCCCACGGCGCCGATGACCACGGAGTTGGGCATCCGGGCGACGATGGGTGCCAGCTGGGTGAAGCCGACCAAGCCGCAGGTGAGCGCGCCGACGACGACCAGCGCCTGCCACCGCTGCCACGCCCCGAGGGCGAGGACGAGGCCACCTCCCACGACGGCGTACGCCACGCGCAGCGGGTTGTCGACGGCGGCGGTGAGCACCGCGGAGGGCAGCAGGGCGATCGCGAGGCCCGGTCCGGCCACGAGCCAGGACGCCGTCCGGGTCACCCGCGCGAGCTCCCGGTGCGACCAGAGGCTCGCGCCGAGGACGAGGGCGGCGAGCGAGAGGGTGTACGCCTCGGGCGTGTCGACGTCGGCCCGGACCAGCTCCCACCACGCGGCCCCCGTGAGGGCCACCACCCCGACGGCCACCACCGCGCGCCGGCGCGGCAGGGCGGCATACGCCACCCCCGCCAGCCCGTATGCGGTGGCGAGCGCCGTGGCGACGTGCGGCCAGTCCCGGGCGACGG
>NZ_JBFUEO010000059.1:0-13930 GCF_056403935.1 Pedococcus sp. P2_E4
GCCCGCCCAACGTCGTGYCGGCCCCGGTGGCGTCGCGCAGGGACGCCCAGTCCATCGTCACCAGCAGCGTGGTCTTGGCGTTCTTGCCCACCGCGTCGTCCGCGCCCACCGCGCGCCGGACCAGTTGCACCAGGGCGTCACCACGGCGCTGGTCGCTGCTGCGCAGGTCCCGTTCGCCGTCCACCGGGCGGGGTGCCGAGAGGGGTCCGAGGGCTGCCTCCAGGACAGCCTTGCCCTCGGTGTCGAGGGTCAGGTTGTAGTCGTGGATGCCGGTCGGGCAGTCCTGCGGCTGGGACAGCGACACGAACACCTTGGCGGCGTCCTGCTCGCGCTGCAGCACGTCCTGGCGCCCGTGTCGGGCCAGCAGCGCCGGCCGGACCAGCCGGCAGCCACGGGGCCCGTGCTCGACGGCCATGGCGATCAGCCCCGCCAGCACGTGCGGCTCGGTCCCGTCGGTCAGCAGTGGGCGCAGCTTGTCGGCCTCGACCACGACCGCGGCCGCGGACCGCACCGGCAACACCCCCGCCCGCACCGCCTCGGCTACCGGCGCATTGACCGGCTTGCCGAACGCCGCCGCCAGCTCCACCACCTGCCGCGACCCACCTGCCCGCGTCGACGGCGCATGACACCGCACCCACTGCGTGACCGTCATCGCCGCCGACCCGCCGGAGGTCTCGCCCCGGCCCATTGCCTCGGCCGTCACSMTCACCCGCGCCACGTCGCACGCGCCACCCAACGCGTCGACCTCCGACAAGAGCCCGGCCAGCCCCTCGGGACCGCCGCCACYGGGCACCTGCCACAAGGACCCGTCGAGACCGGTCAAGGCCTCACGGGCAGCCGCGACSCGGTCGCGTCGCTGCTCCAACGTCAGATCCCCCTGCATGAGACCAACACTATGAGAGGCCACCGACAGCCGCCCCAACCGCTGAACGACGCGAGTTCCGTTGCAGCGCAATGGAATCACGCGGCATACCAAGCCCCGAAGGGGCAAGGGGCCGACGCCAACCTGTGGACACCGAACAGGCCAACGACCCCCCTGTGGATGGGTCAGCCCATGGTCTTCTGGCCGTCGAGCGACTCCCGGATGATGTCGGCGTGACCGGCGTGCTGGGACGTCTCGGCGAGGATGTGCAGCAGGGTCCGGCGCACCGACCAGCTCGCCCCCGGCTCGAACCACGGCGCCGCCGGCAGCGGGTGACGCAGGTCCAGGGAGTCGACGGTGGCGATGAGCTCGTCCGTGCGGTGGGCCACCTCGTCGTAGTGCGCGAGGACACCGGCGAGCGTCTCGTACTCGGTGAGTCGGTGGCTGTCGCGGTAGGCCGCCACCTCCGGCGGCGGGTTGCTCCAGTCGACCGACTCCCAGTCGATGTCGGGCGCGTTCGCCGGCCCGTTGACGATGAAGTCGGCCCACTGCTCCTCCGTCGCCGCCACGTGCTTCACCAGTCCGCCGAGGGTCAGCTCGCTCACCGTCGTGCGCTGGCGGGCCTGGTCGTCGGTGAGGTCGCGCACCGTGAACCGCAGGAAGCCGCGGTGCTGGCGCAGAGCCTGGACGAAGTCGGCGCGTTCGCCCTCCAGGGTGAATTCAGCCGGGGTGGTCTGGGTGCCTGGTGTCATGGTCATGAGTCCACGGTAGGACCCCTTCCGGCCAGTTCCTGACCTCAATGGAAACCGCGGTCGGCCTGGTCAGTCGTCGACCCAGAAGCCGCGGCCACCGCCGTAGAAACCCCCGAACTGCTCGCGGTACGAGCCGAACTGGCGCGACCCCAGGTAGCTGCCGACCACGGCGGCCCCGAGGTCGTCCAGCTCGGGGGCCACGACCCGTCCGCCGACCCGTCGCGCCATCTGCTCGACGAACCGCGCGAGCCCCGGGTCCTCTCCGAGCCGGAAGAACGTCGCCTGCGCGCCCAGCCTCGCGACGTTGTCGAGCTCGCGGACGCTGTAGGCGATGGTCAGCGGGTGTGGCGGGTAGTCGAAGTAGACCTCGCCATCCGGCTCGAGATGGGCGGTGGGCTCACCGTCGGTCACGACGAGCAGCACGGGCTGGGCGCTGGGGTGCTTGCGGAAGTGTCGCTGGGCGAGCAGGAGCGCGTGGTGCAGGTTCGTGCCCTTGGCCCACTGCGCGTCGAGGGCGGTGAGCTCCTCGATCGCCATCACCTCGGCGTGCCGGCCGAACCCGATCAGCTGCAGGGCATCGCCCCGGAACCGCGTCTGCACGAGGTGGTGCAGCGCGAGCGCCGTGCGCTTCATCGGCACCCAGCGCCCGTCCATCGCCATCGAGAACGAGGTGTCGACCAGCAGCGCCACAGCGGCTTGGGTCCGCGCCTCGGTCTCGGACACCTCGACGTCGCGGAGGTCGATCCGTATGCCGTGCCGCGCGTCGCCACCCTCGCTCGCCGTGCGGAGCACGGCGTTGGTGACGGTGCGGGTCACGTCCCACGGCTGGGTGTCCCCGAACGCCCATTCCCGGCTGGCACCGCTGGGCTCGGCCGCGGCGCCGGACTGGCGGACGTCGCGCTGCCCCTGGCGGTCGGACAGCCGCTGCGCCACGTCGCGCAGGAGGGCGCGGCCGAGCTGGCGCATCGCCTTGGGGGACAGGCGCAGCTGGCCGTCCGACGTGCGGCCGAGGTAGCCCGAGTCGCGCAGGGCCCGCTCGAGCCGGGTCAGGGTCCGAGCGTCGACGGCTGCGTCGTCGCCGACCATCCGGGCCAGCGCGTCGATGTCGATGTCGTCGATCCGGGCGCCCGCATACGACTGGGAGAGCTGCTCGGCCAGCTCGTCGAGGGCCGCCAGGTCCTGCAAGGCGCCGGTGCCGTCCCCGAGGCCGAGGCCTTGGCTGCCCTCGAACTGCTCAGATCCGGACCAGTCCTCGCCGGGGCGCAGGGCCTGCAGGTTCGCGTCGAGCTGGGCCAGCTGCTCCATCAGGGCAGGCGAGCCGAACGCCTGGGCCGACAGGGCCATGAGCTCGTCGCGTTGCTCCTGCGTCATCGAGTTGAGCATGCGCTGGGCCGCTGCCGCCCGCGCGGCCAGGCTGTCGATGAGCTCCTCGACCGACTGGGGGTTCTCGGGGAAGAAGTCGCCGTGGCGGTCCATGAATGCGCGGAACTGCTCGGTGGTGTCCTCACCCCGGGCGTGGGCGGCGAGCAGGTCGTTGAGGTCGGCCAGCATCTGGCGGACCTGCTCGCGGTCCTCGTCGGTCGCGTTGTCCAGTGCCTGCTTCATCCCGGCGAACCGCTGGTCCAGGGCCTCGCGACCGAGCAGGTCCTTGATTCGCTCGTAGTCCGCCCGCGCTGACGGGCTGCGCCACTGGTAGTCGGCGAGCTCGCTGACGGTACCGGCCGTCGAGGCGGGCAGGCTCTCGATCCGCATCTCGGCGAGGCGCGCGTCGTCGTCGAGGTCGCGAGCCAGCTGCTTGCGCTCCTCGAGGACAGCGCGGTCGAGCAGCTCGCGAACCTCCTGCAGGGTGCCGTCCAGCGAGTGCCGCTGCAAGAGCTCCTGGCGGCGCTGGGCCACCCGCGCCGCCAGCTCGTCCAGCCCGGTCTGGCTGCGGCCGCCGCGCCGCAGGAACTCGCGCATCGCCCGCTCCGCGGAGTAGCCCGCCATGACGTCCTCACCGATCGCGTCGAGCGCCTCGGCGAGGTCGACCGGCGGCGCCAGCGGGTCCGGCCCACCGCTGTAGCGGGCGTACCGCGCGCGGTGACCCTGCGGCATACCGGCCGGGTGGGTCATCCGTAGACCGTCTCGCCGTCGGCGGTGTCCTTGTCGATCCGGCGGGCGAGGTAGAGCGCCTCGAGGGCCAGCTCGACGGCACCGGCCCGAGCGCCGTCGCTGGTCGCGTCCAGCCGGTCGGCGAGCACGTCGTAGAGGTCGGACTCGCCGAGTACCGGCAGACCGGCAAGCACGTCGCGGGCGGCCACCTGCTCGCCGGTCGTGACGCTCGCGCCGTCCTCGATCGCCGAGACGAGCAGCGCGAGGTCGATGCCGCCGAGGTGGTGGCGCGCCGTGTCGGCGACCGCGGTGCGCAACAGGTGAGTGAGGACCTCGAGCTCACGCCCCTCCTCGCCGGTCTCGAACTCGATCTTGCCGCCGAGGACGTCGACGGCGGTGTCGAGGTCGACCACGCGGGCGACGGCCCGATCCTCACCCTGGCGGGTCGCCCGGTGCAGGGCGGAGGCGGCCACGGTCTCGGCACCGGCGATCGCGAAACGGGCCGAGACCCCCGAACGCTGGTCGACCGACGACGATGCCCGCAGTGCCTGGGTGAAGCGGGCCAGCACCTCCACCAGGTGGTCGGGCACCTCGGCGACGAGGTCGGCCTCCTGGCGGATGACGGCCATCTCCTCGGCGAGCTCCCGCGGGTAGTGCGTGCGGATCTCGGCGCCGAAGCGGTCCTGCAGGGGGGTGATGATCCGGCCGCGGTTGGTGTAGTCCTCGGGGTTGGCACTGGCCACGACGAGCACGTCCAGGGGCAGTCGCAGGATGTACCCGCGGATCTGGATGTCGCGCTCCTCCATGACGTTGAGCATCGCCACCTGGATCCGCTCCGCGAGGTCGGGCAGCTCGTTGATCGCCACGATCCCGCGGTGCGAGCGGGGGATCAGCCCGAAGTGGATCGTCTCCGGGTCCCCGAGGGAGCGGCCCTCGGCGACCTTCATCGGATCCACGTCGCCCACCAGGTCGGCCACCGAGGTGTCCGGGGTGGCGAGCTTCTCGGCATACCGCTCGTCGCGGTGCCGCCATTCGACCGGCAGGTCGTCGCCGAGCTCGGCCGCGCGCCGGGTGGCGGCTGGGGTGACCGGCTCGTACGGGTGCTCGCCCAGCTCGGACCCCGCGATGACCGGCGTCCACTCGTCGAGCAGGCCGACCAGGCTGCGCAGCAGGCGCGTCTTGCCCTGTCCGCGCTCACCGAGCAGGACGATGTCGTGGCCGGCGAGCAGCGCACGCTCGAGCTGGGGGATGACCGTCGTCGCGAAGCCGTGCAGGCCGGGCCACGGGTCGCGTCCGGCCGCGAGGGCGGCGAGCAGGTTGTCGCGGATCTCCTGGCGCAGCGTGCGGTGGCGGTGGCCGCTGGCCCGCAGCTCGCCAAGGGTGCGGGCGCTGGGTGCGGGCGTGGAGGAGAGGGTCTGCGTCACCGCCTCACGCTAACCCCGCGCGGCCCGAATCCGTATGGGGCGGACCGGACTGCGGACGGCAGACCGGTCCGGCCCCGCCCGGTGGCGGGCCGTCGGGGTGCCCGGCAATGGCGCCGTTCGCGTCGGGACGGGCGGGCTGACCTGCGGGTTTGTTCGGTCGCCCGGTTGCCGTTGACGGTGGTGCGTGGTCCACTGGAGTCAGGGAAGTGCCCTCGAGCCGGGGAGCTTGGGGACGATCGCATGCAGGGGACGTTGCACGTGCGCAGCCTCGTGAGGCTGGTGCTCGGTGCTGTCCTGCTGTGCGTCGCGTGGATCCTGCTCTCCTCCACCCAGGCCGGCGCGGCCGAGCGCGGGGACACCCCCGGGGCCCCGCCCGCGAAGCTGTCATCCGGCGCGAAGCTGTCATCCGGCGCGAAGCTGTCATCCGGCGCGAAGCTGTCACCCGACGCGAAGCTGCTGCCGGCCGCGAAGGCGAAGGCGAGCCGACCCGTCGTCCTCGACGTGCCTGACGTGCCCGTCTCTCCTGTTGTGGCAGGCGTGGAGCGGGTGGTCGCCGCCGTGGTCCCGGTCGTCCGGGAGCCCGTCGTGGGCGTGAAGCGCGTGGTCGTGAATGCGGTCCCGGCCGTCGAGGAGCCAGTCACCCGTCTGGAGCACGTGGTCGTGGTGGTCCTCGACGAGGTCCCTGTCGTCGGTGGCCCCCCGGCGGTGGCGCTGCCCGTGCCGGTTGCCGACGGGACTGTTCCGCTCTCGTCGCCGGCGGCTGGCGGTGGACTGGCCGCCCAGGCGACCACCAAGGCAGTGAAAAGCGTTGCTACGCAACGGGTTGCACCCGTCGGTGCCGCCACGTCGAACGCGGCGGAACAGACCGAGCTGCTGTCCGACCTTGAGGCCCGTGGCCCCGTACCGGAAACCACTGCCGTGCCGACGCGTGAGCCTTCATCGACCCTCCCGCGGCCATGGCGCGAGCCCTCGCCGATGCCGCCGACGTCGCCGTCCGGCGGTGCGGGGCCGGGTCTGGCCGATCTGGCCACGACGCCTGCGACCGTCCTCCTGCCGCGCCCCGGTGTGTCCGGGCGGGACCGCGCCGACTGGCACGTCCCCGGCAGCCTTCCGACCCACCCCGGTACCCGACCTGACTAGTGCTGCTCCGGCGCCGCGAGAGCGGCGCACCGAGCCATGCCCGTACCCGGGCGACACAGCACCACCAGGAAGGAAAGACCATGCATGCATACGTGCGTCGAGGGCTCGAAGCAACCCTCGTGGTCGCAGGCGGGATCCTGTTCTTCGCAGGACAAGCCTCGGCCGAAGAAGGCACCACGGGCGCTGACAGCGCCCTCGGTGGCAACCAGGCTGCAGTCTCTGCGGCCGCTCCCGTCGCCGTGACGGGCAACTCCATCGCGGTCGTCGGGGACTCGGGCTCTGCCGGGTCGACGGCGTCTTCGCCCTCAGCGCCGGCCGCCTCCACCGGCGGCAGCACATCCGGGTCGGGTTCGGCGGGCGGCGGCAACCAGGCCGCAACCGGCGCGTCGGCGCCGGTGACCCTGAGCGGCAACAGCGTTGCGGTGGTGGGGGACTCGTCGTCCGCTGGATCCGCCCCGGCGAACGCGTCTGGTGGCTCGTCCGGTGCCGGTGGCGCTGGTGGCTCGACCACCGGAGCCGACTCGGCGGGAGGTGGCAACCAGGTGACCGCCCCTGTCACCGCACCCGTCAACGCCGGTGGCAACAGCGTTGCGGTGGTGGGGGACTCGTCCGCTGGATCCGCCCCGGCGAACGCGTCTGGTGGCTCGTCCGGCGCCGGGGGCGCTGGTGGCTCGACCACCGGAGCCGACTCGGCGGCAGGTGGCAACCAGGTGACCGCCCCGGTCGCCGCGCCGGTCAACGCCGGTGGCAACAGCGTTGCGGTGGTGGGGGACTCGTCGTCCGCTGGGTCCACCCCGGCGAACGCGTCTGGTGGCTCGTCCGGTGCCGATGGCGCTGGTGGCTCGACCACCGGAACCGGCTCGGCGGCAGGTGGCAACCAGGTGACCGCCCCTGTCACCGCACCCGTCTCGGCCGGTGGCAACAGCGTTGCGGTGGTCGGTAGCTCGAGCAGCTCGGGGAGTGCGACCGGGCCGGCCCCCGTCACGCCCCCGGGCGGTGGGGACCCGGTCGGCGACCCCGCCGACCCATCGGTCCCCACTGACGACCCGGGCGCGCCGTCGGGTGGTGACCTCCAGTCGGGTGGCACGGCGTCGGGCGGTCTCGGTGCAGCTGCGGCTGCCTCCGCCATACCGGCCCTCGGCTCGGCAGCCGCGGCGGCGTCGCTCGCCATGACCGGCAGGGACCCGTGGCCACTCCTCGGACTGGCCGCGTTCCTGCTCCTCGCAGGGGCAGGAACGAGGGCCACGTCGCGCAGGTTCGTCCTGGTGACGTGACCTCGCCCGGGGAGGGGCGGACGGTGAAGCAGCCCGCCGTCCGTCCTTCCCCGCTGCCCTCGCGACCGTCGGCCACCTAGCTCTCGACGGCCGGTCGTGGCGTATGATCGAACACATGTTCGAACAATCGGAGGACCCCTGCGCCTGGTCCTCCGGGGTGGCCCACGATGCCCACGCCAGCCCGGCCACCTGATCGGGTGGCGGCGGCCGTGCCGCCCGGCTGGCCGCCGCTGGTACCACCCCCGGAGTCACGCGGCTGGCAGGTGCCGGCCGTCTCGTGGTTGCTGGACTTCTGTCCGGCCGACTACCGGTCGTATGCCGGGTGGCGGCGTCAGCCCGTGGCGCTCGCCTGGGTGGCGACTCGCCACATCGATGCCCAGCTGGTCGCCATGCGCCAGGCCTATCGCGAGGTCAGGGTCGAGCTGGGCGACCACCTGACGACCGAGGGGCTGGAGCAGGTGCTCAGCGACCTGGAGGCCGAGGGCGTCCGCCTGCTGGCGGCGCGGCGCAGTGCCGGCCTCGTCTATGACGCGTTGCAGGGCAAGCGCTATGTCCCACGGCTCTAGGACCGCCTGGTGAGGGGGTCAAGGGGTGCTGACGTCGAGCGGACCTGACGACTGGGCGCGCGGCAGTGAGGGGGATACGCGCGCGCCCAGCCGCGTTTAGGGGTCGTGCGTGCTGGTGGCTCGCACGACGAGCTCGGGGACGATGAGGACCGACTGGTCGAGGTCGCTGTCGGAGTCGGGCCGCCCGCGCGCCAGCAGGTCCCAGGCGTGCGTGGCGGCCTGCGCGAGAGGCTGCCGCAGGCTGGTCATCTGCATCGCCTCCGCGACCCCGCTGTCGTCGAACCCGACCAGGCCGATGTCGCGACCCAGCTCGAGGCCCCGGCTGCGGACGGCCCGGCTCGCCCCGAGGGCGAGCATGTCCGAGGCGCAGAGGAGGGCTGCGCCCGGCCCGAGCCGGTCGAGCAGTCGCTCGGTGGCAGCGGTCGCGTCGGTGAGCTCGTCGCGACACACCTCCAGGACGGGGTCTTGCGCCCGGCCGGCCTCCGCCAGCGCGGTCAGCCAGCCACGGCGCCGGTCGTCGCCGAGGGGCGACCCGGCCACCCAGTCGAGGTAGCCGATCTGGTCGTATCCCTGCTCGATGAGGTGAGTGACGGCGAGCGCCATACCGGCCCGGCCGTCGATGTCCACCCACCGGCCCACGCCCGGGTCGTCCCAGACCCGGCCGAAGCTCACGAACGGCACGTCGTGCTCGAGCAGCCAGCGGGGCCGCGGGTCGTCGTGCATCGTGTCGGTGATGACGAACCCGTCGACCAGCCCGGTGGCCAGCAGCTGCTCGTAGTCGCGCACACCGTCGCCATCCTGGGGGGAGAACGTCACCAGGTGGCTGCGGTGCTCCCGGGCCGCCACGGTGAGCTCGACCAGGAAGCCGTCGAGGACGTGCCCCATCCGGCGCTTCCCCCAGGGGCTGACCTCGAAGCCGTAGGCGTGGGCGGTCTGGCTCCGCAGGCGTTGCGCGGCGGCGTTGGGCGTGTAGCCGAGGCGCTCGAC
Organism: Pedococcus sp. P2_E4; assembly: GCF_056403935.1. NCBI lineage: Bacteria > Bacillati > Actinomycetota > Actinomycetes > Micrococcales > Intrasporangiaceae > Pedococcus > Pedococcus sp. P2_E4. Next base: position 9,097 of record NZ_JBFUEO010000059.1, read on the forward strand.
CTCCTGACGCACCCGCTCCAACGTCTCGGGGGCAACTCGCTCGGGGTTGTTGACGGCGTTGCTCACCGTCTGGCGGGAGACCCCGGCTGCCGCGGCGACGTCGACGATCGTCACCCGGCCGACCCGAACGGGGCGCTGCCCTCCACTTGCCACAACCGCTCCCGTGCGCTGGGATCGACGAACGAACGATGGCCACGCTGTCGGGCTTTGAACGTTCCAAGATGGAGAGGATGACCGACGTGCGTGCTCCCGGTCAAGGTATTCGCCCGAGCTCGCCGGCGCATACGCCGCATACGGCACAGAGCGGACACCGGGCGTCGTGAGTGGCGGTCGGCAGCCGTGGCTGCACCAGCTGACCATCGCCGTCGACGGCAGCTCCACCGTCCTGTCCGGCCCCAGCGGTGACATCGCGCCCGGTGGCGGTGAGGGCCTGTACGTCGACGACGAACGCGTCCTGTCACGGCTCGAGGTGTCGTTCTCGGGCGAGCCCCCCAGCCTTGTGGCCGCCGAGGCGTCGGGGGCGCGGGCCGAGTTCGTCGGGGCGGTGCGGAGCCTGGGTGACGGGCGACTCGAGGCGACCGTGGACCTGCGCCGGTCGCGGGCGCTGGCGCAGGGGGTGATGCAGGAGTCGGTGACCGTCACCTCTCGCGCCGAGGACCCGGTCAGCACCGTCCTGCGCGTGGTCCTGGCCGCCGACGGGGCGGCTCTCGCGGGCGTCATGACGGGTGCTCCTGACCTGGCCGCGGTCGCGCCCACGACGCACGAGGGTGCGCCGGTCTTCGAGCTGTCCCGGCACCGGGTGCTGGTGACGTCCGACCCGCCCCCGACCCGCGTCGAGACCGACGAGGAGTCGATCACCCACGAGTACGACCTGAGCATCCAACCCGGACAGCACGCGCAGGTGAGGTTGTCGGTGTCGACGGAACGCACGCAGGCGTCCCTGTTCGACGCCGACCCCGGCAGCGACGCGGTCGAGTGGGCCACGGTGCGGGTCGAGTCCGACGAGCCACGGCTGGCGCCCCTGCTGTCCCGGTCACTCGGCGACCTGCGGCACCTGCTGCTGCGCGACCCGCTGGCCCCGCAGGACGTCTTCGCCGCCGCCGGGACGCCTTGGTACCTCACGCTGTTCGGACGTGACTCCCTCTGGACCGCGAGGATGCTGCTGCCGTTCGGCACCCAGCTCGCCGCGGGGACGTTGCGCACGCTGGCCCGACGCCAAGGCCGTCGCGACGACCCCGCCAGCGCCGAACAGCCGGGCAAGATCCTCCACGAGGTGCGCCGCGTCCCCCACGAGATGACGGGGGTGGGGATCAGCCTGCCACCGGTCTACTACGGCACGGTGGACGCCACGGCGCTCTGGGTCTGCCTGCTGGTCGACGCCTGGAGATGGGGACTGCCCGAGTCCGAGGTCAGGGACCTGCTGCCCCACCTCCGTCCGGCGCTGGCGTGGTTGACCGGTCCCGGGCAGCCCGATGACGACGGGCTGCTCAAGTACCTCGACACGTCGGGTCACGGCCTGAGCAACCAGGGCTGGAAGGACTCCGACGACTCGATGCGCTTTCGCGACGGCCGGATCGCGGAGGGACCCATCGCGCTGGTGGAGGCGCAGGCGTATGCCGTCGAGGCGCTGCTCGGCGCCGCCGACCTGCTCGACGCCCTGGGTGAGGAGGGCGCAGTGGCCTGTCGTGACGACGCCGGGGCGCTCGCGGAGCGCATCCGGCAGCGCTACTGGGTGGAGGAGGGCGGCCTGCGCCACCTCGCCATGGCTCTGGACGGGCAGGGGAGCCCGGTGGACGCGCTCGGGTCCAACATGGGCCACGTCCTCGGCACCGGTGCGCTCACAGCATCCGAGGCGGCCGACGTGGCCACCGCGCTCACCGGCCCGGACCTGCTCGACCGGTTCGGCCTGCGCACCATGGGCGCCGGTACGGGGGGCTTCAACCCCATCGGCTACCACACGGGTTCGGTGTGGACCCACGACACGGCGATCGCTGCGCTCGGCCTGGTCCGCGAGGGGCGACCCGCCGAGGCGGCGGCCCTCGTGCGGGCCCTCGTCGACGCGGGGGAAGCCTTCGGCTACCAGCTGCCCGAGCTCTACTCGGGCGAGCCGGTGCTCGGCCGACCCGCGCCCTATCCCGCCTCCTGCCGGCCCCAGGCGTGGTCGGCGGCGTCCGCAGCAGCCGTCGTGACAGTGGCCCTGGGGTTGCGCGCCGACGTGCCCCGTGGGGTGCTGCACGTGCGGCCTGCGCAACCCCAGCCGTTCGGGGCCCTGCGGGTCGAGGGCCTGCGGGTGGGGGACGCGCGCATCGCGGTGGCGCTGGACCGTGAGGGCGGGGTCGTCGTCGAGGGAGTGCCGGAGGGGCTGAGGGTGGTGAGCAGCGCTTAGACTCGGGAGATTGCCGCAACCAGCAGACCCCTGTAGTCGACCACCGAGAACACCGAGACCACCGAGAACACCGAGAGGACCGCCACGTGGGAGTGCTCGAGACCATCAACGGTCCGGCAGACGTCAAGGCGTTGACCGCCGCCCAGATCCCGGGGCTCGCCCAGGAGATCCGGGACTTCCTCGTCGAGTCCGTCTCGAAGACCGGCGGCCACCTCGGTCCCAACCTCGGGGTGGTCGAGCTCAGCATCGCCCTGCACCGCGTGTTCAACAGCCCCCAGGACGCCATCGTCTTCGACACCGGCCACCAGTCCTACGTCCACAAGCTGCTGACCGGTCGCCACGACTTCAGCCAGCTCAAGAAGCAGGGCGGCCTGTCGGGCTACCCCAGCCGGGCGGAGTCGGAGCACGACGTCGTCGAGAACTCCCACGCCTCGACGGCCCTGTCCTGGGCCGACGGGATCGCCAAGGCCCGGCGCCTGCGCGGTGAGCGCAACCGCCACACCGTGGCTGTGATCGGCGACGGCGCGCTCACCGGCGGCATGGCCTGGGAGGCGATCAACAACATCGCCGCCGACAAGGACCTGCCGCTCACCATCGTGGTCAACGACAACGAGCGCTCCTACGCCCCGACCATCGGCGGGCTGGCCGAGCACCTCGCCACCCTGCGCACGACCCGCGGCTACGAGCGGTTCCTCGACTGGGGCAAGAACACCCTGCACCGCACACCCGTCTTCGGGGGTGCGATGTACGAGACGTTGCACGGCGTGAAGAAGGGCCTCAAGGACATCGTCGCCCCGCAGGGGATGTTCGAGGACCTCGGCCTGAAGTACCTCGGCCCGGTCGACGGGCACGACAGCGCGGCCCTCGAGTCCGCGCTGCGCAAGGCGAAGGCCTTCGGTGGCCCGGTCCTCGTCCACGTCATCACCGAGAAGGGCCGCGGCTACGACCCGGCGCGCCAGCACGAGGGCGACCAGTGGCACGCCATCGGCAAGTTCAACCCCGAGACCGGGCTGCCGTTCGAGGTGAGCGGCCGGATCTGGACCGACGAGTTCAACGACGAGATGGTGGCGATCGGGCGCGAGCGCGAGGACGTCGTCGCCCTCACCGCAGCCATGCTCATCCCGGTCGGTCTCGACGGCTTCGCCGCCGCCTACCCCGACCGGGTGTTCGACGTGGGCATCGCCGAGCAGCACGCCGTGACGATGGCCAGCGGGTTGGCGTATGCCGGCCTGCACCCCGTGGTGGCGGTCTACGCCACGTTCCTCAACCGGGCCTTCGACCAGCTCCTCATGGACTGCGCGCTGCACAAGGCCGGTGTCACGTTCGTCCTCGACCGGGCCGGCATCACCGGGTCGGACGGCGCCTCGCACAACGGCATGTGGGACATGACCATCGCCTCGATCGTGCCCGGGCTGCGGCTCGCGGCCCCGCGCGACGGGGACCAGGTCAAGCGGCAGCTGCGCGAGGCGCTCGACGTCGACGACGCCCCGACCGTCATCCGGTTCCCCAAGGGCGACGTGGGCCCGGCCGTCCCTGCGGTCCGCCGCCAGGGCAGCGTCGACGTGCTCCACGAGACGTCCGCGGAGTCGTGCGACCTGCTGGTCGTCGGGGTGGGAGCGTTCGCGAGCCTGGGCGTCGAGGTCGCGGAAAAGCTCGAGGCACAAGGACATTCGGTGACTGCGGTCGACCCGCGCTGGGTGCTGCCGGTCAGCGACGACCTCGTCGAGCTGGCCCGGACGGCCGGGGCGGTGGCAGTCGTCGAGGACAACCTCGTCAGCGGTGGCGTGGGTGCCGCCGTGACGCTCGCCCTGCGCGAGGCCGGGTTGTCCACGGCGGTGCACCTGCACGGCATACCGAAGCGGTTCCTCGACCACGCGTCCAGGGGACAGGTCCTCGAGGGGCTCGGGCTCACGGCGGACGCCGTGGCCACGTCGCTGGCGTCCCGGCTGCGCTGAGGACGCCGAGGACCGACGTGCCCGGTCCGAACAGCTAGCGGGGCGGCGCCCCGCCCGCGCGCAGCCGGAGCAGCCGCAGGGCGAGCTGGAGCTCGAGGGCTTGGTCAGGCTGCTGCCACTGCGCCCCCAGCAGGTTGCCGATCCGCTCCAGCCGCTGGCTCACGGTGTTGACGTGGACGTGCAGGCCGGTCGCGGCGTGCCGGGGACTGCCGCCGGCGTCGAAGTAGGCCTGCAGGGTCTTGACGAGCTCTGAGCCCCGCTTGGTGTCGTAGTCGAGCAGGGGCCCGAGGTGGGCGCGCACGTAGCCGTCAACGTCAGGAGCCGCCCCCACGACGAGCCCGGCGAACCCGAGGTGGGCGGCGCTGGCCCCCGTGCCGGCGAGGCCGAGCGACACCAGCGCCTGGACGGTGCGCACGGCCTCGCGCCAGGCTTCGGGTACGCCCTCGTCGAGCGTCACGGGACCCGCGGCCCCCACGCTCACGGTGCCCAGCCG
>NZ_JBFUEO010000060.1:0-13734 GCF_056403935.1 Pedococcus sp. P2_E4
GTGCAGGAGTGACGAATACGTCACTCCTGCACCCCCAAAGCCTGTCCACAGCCAAGGCGCTGGCTMGGGTCCGTCCACAACTCGTATGGCGTACGCGACGCCAGCGGCGATCGGCACCTGACGCTGGGGTCCATGACCCTGAGCGGATCAGCCCGGCGACAGGTGGCGACCTCATTGGCCAGCGCCCGGGACGGCGTGGCCTCCCGCGCCGAGCTTCGAGCCCAGGGCATCGACCGGTGGGCGGTCGCTGGCGAGGTCAGGGCCAGACGGTGGGCGTTGCACGGGCGGGAGACGGTTGCCGTCCACACGGGCGCACTGTCGAGAGTCGCCTTGGCCTGGCGGGCCGTCTGGGAGGTCGGACGGGGAGCCGTCATCGATGGCGTGTCAGCGCTGCACGCCGCTGGCCTCACCAACTTCGACGACGATCGGGTGCATGTGTCGGTCGACCATGACCAGCAGGTGAGGCCCATCGCCGGCGTCACCGTCCATCAGGTTCGTGGAGCGCTCCACCACGACACCGTCGGAGTGGGCCTTCCCCGAGTGCGCCTCCCGGTAGCCACGGTGCGCGCTGCACAATGGGCCGCAAGCGACCGGCAGGCGGCCCTCGTAGTCTGCATGGCCGTCCAGCAACGTCTCGTGCGCGCCCAGGACCTGTGCTCCGTGAGGTGGCCAGGCGCCCACTACGGGCGCACGGCATACGTCCGCCAGCTCATCCGGGACGTGGCCGACGGGGCGCACTCCCTGGGCGAGCTCGACTTCGCTCGTCTGTGCCACGAGCGTGGGCTTCCGGAACCCGCCAGGCAGGTCGTCCGCGAGGGGCCGTTCGGGCGGGTCTACCTCGACGTGCGCTGGCGCGACTGCCCTCTGGTGGTCGAGGTCGACGGCGCACAACACCGTCTCGGGCTCGCCGTGAGCTCGGACAACCTGCGACGCAATGCCTTGGCGATCGGCGGAGAGACGGTCCTGACGATCGACCTGGTCGGCTTCCGCGTGCGCACAACGGAGTTCATGGACCAGGTCGTCGCCGCCCATCGCCGCCTCACCTCGGGTTTGGGGGTGCAAGGGTGACGGATAGATCACGTCTGCACCCCCAAAGCCGAGGGAGGTCAGGGAATGACGAGCGACTTGCCGCGGGCGTGGAACTCACCCTGCACGCGCAACGCCTCGGCGGCATCCTCGAGAGCGAAGCGGCGGTCCATCACGGGGTCGAGCCGACCGGAGGCCGCGAGCCCGGCGAGGAGCTCGAGGTCGGACCGACTGAACGACGCGACCTTGAACGCTGGCGCCGCCTGGCTGGCGAACGCGAAGTAGACCGGGACGCTCAGCATCCGGGGCAGCGGCCGCACCCACCTGGACTTCGGCGACGTCACCATCACGTAGGTGCCGCTCGGCGTGAGCAGCCGCCGGCTGTCGCGAAGCGTGAGGCTGCCGGCGTTGTCGAAGAACAGGTCGAACGTGTCGCCCAGCGCCCGCACGTCCTCGCGGGTGTAGTCGACCACACGGTCGGCGCCACCGCGGCGGGCTGCCTCCACGTTGCCGGTGCTGCACACCGCCGTCACGTGCGACGCGCCGAGCGCCTTGGCCAGCTGGACCGCGAAGCTGCCGACACCGCCGGACGCCCCGTTGACCAGCACGCGCTGTCCGGGCTGGAGGCCACCCCAGTCGCGCAGCCCCTGCAGCGCGGTCTCGGCGGCGACGCCGAGGGTGGCTGCCTGCTCGATCCCCACACCCTCGGGGATCGGCAGCAACCGGTCGGCGGGCGCCACCAGGAACTCGGCGTACGCCCCGCCCGACACCTCGCCGAACACACGGTCGCCCGGCGCCAGGGTCGTCACGGCTGAGCCCACGGCCTCCACCACACCGGCGACATCGGCGCCCGGGACCTGTCGCTTCGGACGGCGCAGCCCCAGCGTCGGGCGCGCGAACATCGGCAGCCCGGTGACGTAGTGCCAGTCGAGCGCGTTGACCGACGCGGCGCCGACCCGGACGAGGACGTCGTCGGGCCCGACCGGCGGGACGGGGAAGGTGCGCACCGACACGACGTCCTCGGGTGCGCCGTACTCCTCGTGGACGGCCGCCCGCATCGTCGTCGGAAGAGCGGGCCGCGAGTCGGGGCGCGAGTCGGGGCGAGGGGTATGGCGCGCGGACGGCGTCGCGCCGAGCGGTGCGTGCAGGTCGGCGTCGGTCATGTCGAGCTCCCGGTGATTCGATCCAGAGGCACCTTACGGCGTAAGGCGTACACTGTAAGTTAGACCTACACCGTAAGTCTGTCAACGGCGAGCGGCTAGCATTCGAGACGTTCGAGGGATCCACCCCGGGAGAGGCCCGTGACCGACACCGCCCGTCGCAGGACGACCAAGAGCTCGACCAGCGCCAAGCCCGGCGCCGAAAGCGCACCCGCACGGCGCCCGCTGAGCCGCGAACGCGTCATGCGCGCCGCCGTCGAGCTCGCCGACCGCGAGGGCGTCGCCGCCGTGTCGATGCGGCGCATCGGCCAGGAGCTCGGCGTCGAGGCGATGTCCCTGTACAACCACGTCGCCGGCAAGGACGCCCTCCTCGACGCGATGGTCGAGCAGGTCGCCGCGGAGGTGAACGCCGCAGTCGCCGAGCTCGACTCCCCCGACCCGGCCAGCGACTGGCAGGGAGCGCTGCGGGCCCGCGCCCTCGCCGCCCGGACGGTGATGTTGCGACACAAGTGGGTTCCCGGGGTCCTCGAGACGCGCACGACGATGAGCCTCGACGTGGTGCGGTACTTCGACGGCGTCGTGGGGATCCTTCGGGCCGGTGGCTTCAGCCACGACCTGACCCACCACTCGCTGCACGCGCTGGGCAGCCGGGTCCTCGGGTTCACCCAGGAGCTGTTCGACCCGGGTGACGCCGCCGACGACGCCTCAGAGGAGATGCTCGCGGCGATGACGGCGGAGGTGCCGCACCTCGTCGAGATGCTGAGCCAGGTCGCCCACGACGACGACCCCGACGCGACCCTCGGCTGGTGCGACGACCAGACCGAGTTCGAGTTCGGCCTCGACGTGGTGCTCGACGGGCTCGAGCGCCGCCGCGCTTCTACCGTTGCCCCATGATCACCGCACTGCACACCCTCGTCTACGCCGAGGACTCCGAGGCCGCCCGCGCCTTCTTCCGCGACGTCCTGCAGTTCCCTGCCACCGACACCGGCGGCGGATGGCTCATCTTCGCCAGTGGTCCGAGCGAGCTCGGGGTCCATCCGTCGTCGTGGGAGCACGGCGGCCGCTCCGGTGGCACCGACCAGCGCTTCGACCTGTCCCTGATCTGCGATGACCTCGCGGCCACCGTGGCCGAGCTGCGCGGTCGCGGGGCCGAGTTCGAGGGCGAGGTCACCGAGCAGCAGTGGGGCTCCACGATCCAGCTCGTCGTGCCCGGCGCCGGGACCATGACGCTGTACCAACCCACGTACGACCCACCCGCCCTCGGCAGCTCCGACCTCGAGGCCATGTGGTGACCTGCCCCACGCCCACCGAGACGCACTGACGGGTATGCCGGGTGGTGACCACCCGGCATACCCGTCAGTCGACGTCGTGGCTCAATGGCCGCCGGCGCGGCGGCGCGGCGCCGGGCGGGTGGGGTCGTCCTCGACCGGTTCGACGTCGGCCGGGACGATGATCGGCTTGAGCCGCGCCCACAGGAGGAACACTGCACCCGCGACGGTGAGCGCGAGCCCGGTCCAGAGGTTGGCGTTGACTCCCCCGGTCTTGGCCTCCTCGGTGTCCATGAAGAGGCCCGCCAGCAGGAGCAGCACGCCATAGATGCCCAGCAGGGCGCCGATGATGTTGCGGATGTCGAACGCACCGGCGGTGTGGCCACCTGACGCCTTGGCCGAGGAGTCGGTCTTGTTGTCGGACATGTGCAGCCTCCCTTAGAACGCGAAGTTGAGGACGAGGACCATCGCCAGCGCGATGCCGGCCAGCGGGATGGTGCGCTGGTACCAGGGGAGGGTGGCCTCCTCCGGGTCGACGAGGTCCTCCCTGGGGGTCTCGGAGTAGACCAGACCCTTGAGCTCGGATGCCGGCTTCGGCTGGGTCACCAGGCTGACCACGATGCTGAGGACGATGTCGACGACGAATGCCGTCGAGGCCGCGACGAAGCTCGCGCCCTGCCCCGAGAGGGGGATGACGCCCTGGCTCGCCGAGCCGAAGGCGTCCTCGGACAGGAAGGCCACCAGCACTGCCGAGAGCGTGCCGCTCGCGAGGCCCACCCATCCGGCGGTGGGCGTCATGCGCTTCCAGAACATGCCGAGGATGAACGTCGCGAACAACGGCGCGTTGAAGAACCCGAACAGCGTCTGCAGGTAGTCCATGATGTTCGAGAAGCTGCTCGCCAACGTGGCCGTGAAGATGGCGATGAGGGTCGCCGCCACCGTGGCCAGCCGGCCGATGCGCAGGTAGTAGTCGTCGCTGTTGTCCTTGCGGATGTAGCGCTGCCACAGGTCGTAGCTGAACACCGTGTTGAAGGCCGAGATGTTGGCCGCCATGCCGGCCATGAAGGCAGCCAGCAGACCCGCGATCGCCAGGCCCAGCAGGCCGTTGGGGAGGATGTCGCGCATGAGCAGGAGCAGGGCGTCGTTGTACTTCACGCCTTCGCCGCTCGCGCCGCCGGCCGGGGTCCCGCCGCCCTTGAGGTCGATCATCTCCTTGACCAGGACCGCCGAGACCATGCCGGGGAAGATCACGAGGAACGGCACGAACATCTTCGGGAAGGCGCCGATGATGGGCGTCTTGCGTGCCGCCGAGATCGACTTGGAGGCCATCGCGCGCTGTACCTCGACGAAGTTCGTCGTCCAGTAGCCGAAGGACAGCACGAAGCCGAGGCCGAAGACGATGCCGATGACCGACCAGAACGGCGAGTCGAAGCCGGAGAGGGCCTGGCCGGGCCACGACTCGAGCTGCTGCGCCGCCGGGGCGACCTCGGCCTTGGCGGGCGCGGACTGGGCGAACGCCTCGATCTTGTCCTTGAGGCCACCGTAGCCACCCACGCGGTGCAGGCCGATCAGGGTCAGCGGCAGGAGCGAGGCGACGATGACGAAGAACTGCAGCACCTCGTTGTAGATCGCCGCCGACAGGCCGCCGAGGGTGATGTAGGACAGGACGATCGCAGCCGCCACGATCAGCGCGACCCACAGTGGCCAGCCGAGCAGCGCGTGCACGATCGACCCGAGGAGATAGAGGTTGACGCCCGCGATGAGCAGCTGGGCGAAGGCGAAGCTGATCGCGTTGACCAGGTGGGCGCCGGTGCCGAACCGCCTGAACATGAACTCAGGGACCGAGCGGACCTTCGAGCCGTAGTAGAACGGCATCATCACGACGCCGAGGAAGAGCATCGCCGGGATCGCGCCGACCCAGAAGTAGTGGACCGTCGGCAGCCCGATCTCGGCGCCGTTGGCCGACATGCCCATGATCTCGACGGCCCCCAGGTTGGCCGAGATGAACGCCAGGCCGGTCACCCACGCCGGCAACGAGCGCCCCGACAGGAAGAAGTCGATCGAGTCGGAGACCGACCGCCGGGCCATGACACCGATGCCGAGGACGAACGCGAAGTAGATCGCGACGAACGTGTAGTCGAGCCAGTTGGCGTCGATGAGCGGTTCGACAGCGGGTAGGGCAAGGGGGACGAGGGCGTTCATCAGCGACTCCTGGGGTACGTCTGCGGACCTCAGGACAACCTAGGGCGTATGCCGCGAGTCGGCACGCGGGCGGGCCTTGACCTGGCCCTGCAGCCAGCTCGCGTTGTCTCGCGTTGCTAGCCTCGGGCTCACGATGGACATCGCCGAGCGGGTCGAGGCGTACCTCGCCAGCCAACCCGGTCCCAAGCAGGCCGACCTCCGCCGGCTGCACGCGCTGGTGCTGGCGGAGTTCCCGACGTGCCGGCTGTGGTTCACCGACGGCACCAACGACGCTGGCAAGGTCGTGGCCAACCCCAACATCGGCTACGGCGCCCACACCATCACCTATGCCGACGGCTCGTCGCGCGAGTTCTACCGGATCGGCCTGAGCGCCAACACCGCCGGCATCTCCGTCTACGTGCTCGGCCTCGACGACAAGACCTACCTGAAGAGCACCTACGGTGCCTCGATCGGGAAGGCGAGCGTCACGGGCTACTGCATCAGGTTCAAGAGCCTCGCCGACATCGACGTCGACGTCCTCCTGGCAGCCATCCGGCACGGCATGAACCTCGACGAGAGCGGCTGAGGGCAGGCCCGGGGACGCGGGTGGGCCGCGTGGTCGACACCACCACGCGGCGCACCGGTGCGCTGGGATCCGGAGTCAGACCTTGGCCCCGGCCAGGTTCGGCGCCGGGGCCTCGCCGGAGTCGACGTCCACGGCCGCGCCGCTGAACTGCGCGGCATACAGCTCCGCATAGGCGCCACCGCGGGCGAGCAGGACCTCGTGCGAACCCTGCTCCACGATCGAGCCGTCGCGCATCACGAGGATCACGTCGGCGTCGCGGATGGTCGAGAGCCGGTGCGCGATCACGAAGCTCGTCCGGTCGTGCCTCAGGGCCGACATGGCCTGCTGGACCAGCAGCTCCGTGCGCGTGTCGACCGAGCTCGTGGCCTCGTCGAGGATGAGCAGGGCCGGGTCGGACAGGAACGCCCGGGCGATCGTGACCAGCTGCTTCTCGCCCGCGCTGATGTTGCCGCCCTCGGCGTCGAGCACCGTGTCGTAGCCGTCGGGCAACGAGTGGACGAACCGGTCGACGTACGTGGCCCTGGCCGCCTCGAGCACCTGCTCGTCGCTGGCCGACGGGTTGCCGTAGGCGATGTTCTCGCGGATGGTGCCGCCGAACAGCCAGGTGTCCTGGAGCACCATGCCGATCTCGGAGCGCAGCCCGCGCCGGGTCAGGTCGGTGATGTCGACGCCGTCGAGGGTGATGCGCCCGCCGTCCAGCTCGTAGAACCGCATGACGAGGTTGACCAGGGTGGTCTTGCCGGCGCCCGTCGGCCCGACGATGGCCACGGTCTGGCCGGGCTGGACCACCAGGTCGAGGTGCTCGATGAGCGGCGTGTCCGACGTGTACGAGAACGACACGTCCTCGAACTCCACTCGTCCGTGCGGGTCGTCGAGCACCGTGGGCTGGACGTGGTCCGGCGACTGTTCCTGCGCGTCCAGGACCTCGAAAACCCTTTCGGCAGAGGCGACTCCGGACTGCAGGAGGTTGGCCATGGACGCGACCTGGGTCAGCGGCTGGGTGAACTGTCGCGAGTACTGGATGAACGCCTGCACGTCTCCCAGGCTCATCGACCCGCTGGCCACCCGCAGACCACCGACGACCGCGATCGCCACGTAGTTGAGGTTCCCGATGAACATCATCGTCGGCATGATGATGCCGCTGACGAACTGGGCACCGAAGCCCGCGTCGAACAGGTCGTCGTTCTTGGCACGGAAGGCCGCGCGCGCCTCCTCCTGACGGCCGAAGACCTTGACCAGCTGGTGGCCGGTGAACGTCTCCTCGACGATGCCGTTGAGCTCGCCGGTGCTCTTCCACTGCTGGACGAAGTGCTTCTGCGAGCGCTTGCCGATGGCGGCGGTCACGACCATGGTGACCGGGATGGTGACCAGGGCGATGAGGGCCAGCAACGGCGAGATGTAGAGCATCATCCCGACCATCGCGAGGACCGTCAGGAGCGAGGTCAGCAGCTGGCTGAGCGTCTGCTGCAGGCTCTGGGCGACGTTGTCGATGTCGTTGGTGACCCGGCTGAGCAGCTCACCGCGCGGCTGACCGTCGAAGTACGGCAGCGGCAGCCGGTTGAGCTTGTCCTCGACGTCGCGGCGCAGCCCGAAGATGGTGCGGTTGACGGCACCGGTGAGGATCCAGCCCATCGCCCACGAGAGCACACTCGCCACGACGTAGATCGCGAGCACCAGCAGCAGGACCCGCCCCACCGCACCGAAGTCGATGCCCTGACCGGGGACGAGGTCGTCGAGGTTCGACACCATGTCGGCGTACGTGTCGTCGCCCCTGGCCCTGAGCCCCTCGACGATCTGGGCCCGCGTCGCCGTGGCCGGCAGCTGCCGGCCGACGAAGCCGGCGAAGATCAGGTCGGTCGCCCGGCCCAGGATCTTGGGGCCCACCGCACCCAGGCCGACGCTGGTGACGGCCAGGACCAGCACGGCATACAGCTGGGCGCGCTCGGGTCGCAGCAGGGCCAGCAGCCGCTTCGCGGACGGGCCGAAGCTCTGCGACTTCTCCGCGGGCACGCCCGCACCCATCATCGGTCCGTGTCGCTGGCCCGCGCGTGCGCCGGGCCCTCGCCGTGCCTCTGCCGCCTTCTCCTCCGCGGTCTTCACACCCTCGGCCATCAGGCTGCCTCCTCCGCGCTGCGCTGGGACTCGACGATCTCGACGTAGGTCGGACAGGTGTCGAGCAGCTCGTCGTGCCGTCCGGTGCCGACCACGCGCCCGTCGTCGAGGACGACGATGTGGTCGGCGTCGACGATGGTGGAGACGCGCTGCGCCACCACGATCACCGCCGTATGGCGGGTGACCGGCCTCAGTGCCGAGCGCAACCTCGCGTCGGTCGAGAGGTCGAGGGCCGAGAAGCTGTCGTCGAACAGGAAGATGTCGGGCTTGGCCACGAGCGCCCGGGCGATCGCCAGCCGTTGTCGCTGGCCGCCGGAGACGTTGGTGCCACCCTGGACGATCGGTGAGTCGAGCCCCGCCGGCATGGCGCGCACGAAGTCCTCGGCCTGGGCGATGCGCAGCGCTTCCCACAGCTCGTCGTCGGTGGCGTCCGCTCCGCCGTACCGCAGGTTCGAGGCGACGGTGCCCGTGAAGAGGTAGGGCTTCTGCGGCACCAGGCCGATTCGCGCCCAGACGTCCTCGAGGGCCGCCTCGCGCACGTCGACGCCACCGATGCGGACCGACCCGCCCGTGACGTCGTAGAGCCGGGGGATGAGGGAGAGCAGGGTGGACTTGCCGGCGCCGGTGCTGCCGATGATCGCCGTGGTCTTGCCGGGCTCCGCGGTGAGTGAGACCCCTTGCAGCACAGGCACATCGGCGCCCGGGTAGGTGAACTCGACATCGCGCAGCACCACCCCGGAACCGGCGCGCGGGATGACCACCGGGGCCTGCGGCTCGACCACCGTGGACTCGGTGTCGAGGATCTCGGCGATGCGACCGGCCGACACCGTCGCGCGCGGGATCATCATCGACATGAAGGTCGCCATCATCACGGACATGAGGATCTGCATGAGGTAGCTCATGAAGGCGGTCAGCTCACCGATCTGCATCTGGCCGTTCTCGACGCGGTGGGCGCCGAACCACAGCACTGCCACCGTCGAGGCGTTGAAGATGAGCATGACGATCGGGAAGACCATCGCCATCAGCCGGCCGACCGCGAGCGCCGTTCCGGTGTACTGCGTGTTGGCGTCGGCGAAGCGGGCGCGCTCGTGGTCCTCGCGGACGAAAGCGCGCACCACCCTGATCCCGGTGATCTGCTCACGCAGCACCCGGTTGACCCAGTCGACGGACTCCTGCATGAGGCGGAACTGCGGGATCATCTTGCGGATCACGAGCGCCACGGACAGGGCGAGCGCCGGGACCGCGACGGCGACCAGCCAGGAGAGGCCGACGTCCTCGCGCAGGGCCATGACGATGCCACCGACCATCATGATCGGCGCCGAGACCATCATCGCGGCGCCCATGAACACGACGGTCTGCACCTGGGTCACGTCGTTGGTGTTGCGGGAGATGAGCGTCGGGGCCCCGAACCGGGAGACCTCCTGGGCGGAGAAGTCCCCGACCCGGGCGAAGACGGAGGCGCGCAGGTCGCGGCCGAGCCCGGCTGCCGACCTGGCGCCGAGGTAGGTCGCCGCCACTGTCGCGAGGATCTGGACGAACGAGACGGCGAGCATCCAGCCGCCGGTGCGGACGATGTAGCCGGTGTCGCCCTGGGCCACGCCCTCGTCGATGATCGTGCCGTTGAGGCTCGGCAGGTAGAGCGAGGCGATGGTCCCCACCAGCTGGAGGCCGACGAGCACGGCGACGAGGCCACGGTAGGGCGCGAGGTAGTCGCGGATGATCCTGATGAGCACTAGTTCTTCCCCCTGCTGGTGGTGCGGCGGTTCCCGGTCGGTCGGGTCCCGTCCGGCCGGTCGGCGGTGTCGGGACGCCGCAGGGCGCCCTCGAGGATGACGTCCACCAGCTCGAGGGCCGTGGACTCCTGGCCGTCGAGCATCGGGTGGACGCTGGAGAGCGTGAGCATCCGCAGGTAGCCGATGAAGGTCGTGGCCGGGATGCGCAGGCGGTCGGCGTCGCCGCCGATGAGGTCCACGAACGCCGCGTCGAGCTCGGCGGTCGCCTCCGTCCGGCGCCGCGCGGCGTCGTGCCCCATCGGGCGGTGCAGCGGCTGTCCGCTGGACTGCAGCACGGTCATGAGCGCGAAGATGCCCTTGAGGTGCTCCTGCATGACCGTGACGGCCTGGGCGAGGCGCTCACGCAGGGGCAGGTCGCGGTCGACTCCGGCCAGCTCGACGACGAGGCCGCTGGTGTCGAAGGCCTCGTGGACGCAGGCGTGGACGATCTCGTCCTTGCTCTCGAAGACGCGGAAGATGGTGCCCTCGGCGATGCCGGCGGCCTTGGCGATCTCCTTGGTGCTGACCGCCCTCCCCTTGTCGCGCAGGAGCGGGATCGTGGCGGCGATGATCGAGGCCCGACGGTCGTCGGGGGTCATGGCCGGGGCGCGGGGAGTCACGACAACGATGGTAAGTGAGTGAGCACTCACTCACAACTGGTTTCCCCACCTGCGCAAACACCCGCGCGCGTGACATTCGTCGGCCCCCGCACTCACTCGCGTGCCCCTCCCCGCCATTTCCCAACCTCTGCTAGCAGGGGTTAGCGAAATCCGGACAGGTTGCACCCTGTCCGGATTGAGCCAAGGTCGGCTAGCAGGGGTTAGGGACGAGGGGTCAGACGAGCAGGCCGTCCGCGATGAGCTCGCGCAGCAACGGCAACGCGTCGGCGCGAACCTGCTGGGGGTCGGCCTCGAGCAGCGCCGCGATCGCGGCCAGCGCCGGTCCCGCAGCCAGGCTCCCGTCGCAGACGCTCACCAGCGCGGCTCCCGCCGTGTCGAGCCGCACCACGCGTCGCAGCCCGCCGCCCTGGCGCAGCAGGATCACCGACGGGTCCTCCGCCCCGGGACGCCCGTGCCGCTCCTCGGTCACGTCGTCCGCACAGCGCCACGCCACCGCCAGCAGCTCGTCGTCGGAGTGCTCGGCCAGCCAGGTCCGCGCCTGCAGGCCTCGCAGGATCGAGGGACCCATGGGCGCAGCCACCGGGCCGTGCGCCTCGTCGAGGTGGACGAACACCTCCCGCTCGCCAGTCGGTCGCTGCAGGGTGATGACCCCGAAGCCGACCCCGCTCACGCCGCGCGAGGCGAAGTCGTCGAGCCACGCGGCATACATCGCTGCGAACTCCGTGGTGGCGCTGTGGTGACCTCCGTCGCGGGCCCACGTCTCGGCATACTGCGCTGGGTCCTGGAGCTCGCGCTGCACCACCCATGCGTCGAGGCCGGTGCCCTCGACCCACCCGCGCACGCGCTCGCGCCAGTCGGCGTCGCCGACGATCTCCCAGTTGCCGAGGAACTGGGCGATGCCGCGGGGCTCGAGGTGCGCGCCGATGGTGCGCACCAGACCTGCCACGACCTCGTCGCCGGAGGCACCGCCGTCGCGGTACTCGAACAGCGGGACATCGGGAGAGCGCGGCGTGATGACAAAGGGAGGGTTGCTCACGATGAGCCCAAAACTCTGTCCCGCAACGGGATCCAGCATCGACCCCTCGACGACCTCCCACTCGCAGCCGTTGAGCAGGGCGTTGAACCGGGCGAAGCCGAGGGCACGTGCCGAGATGTCGGTGACGGTGATCGAGTCGGCGTGCGACCCGAGGTGCAGCGCCTGCACGCCGCAGCCGGTGCCGAGGTCGAGGGCCCGGGCCACGCGCGGTCGCGGGGTCCACGACGCCAGGGTGGACGAGGCGCCACCGATGCCGAGGACGTGGTCCTGCGCGAGCGGTGCGCGGGTGGCGAGCTCGGCGAGGTCCGAGGCGACCCACCAGCCGGCGTCCTGTTCGCCGTACGGCCGCAGGTCACAGGTCGCCACGACGCCGGGACCCTGCTCCCGGACCAGCCCCAGTCGCTGGGCGCCCTCGACTCCGAGGGTCGGCAGGGCCGCTGCCGCGGCGTCGGCGTCGACCGCGTCACCGAGACCGAACAGCCGCACCAGCGTGGCCAGCGGGGTGCCGACGTCGGCCGTGGCCCGCTGCGCGGGCAGCACCTGCTCGCGGCCGATGGCAGCCGACGCCAGCGGGCCGAGCAGCTCCCCCACCGCCTCGACCGTGTATGGCGCGCGCTCGAGGTCCGCGCGCAGCCGCGCCACGAGTGCCGGGTCGGCCACGGGTGGGGCGGCGCTCATCCGTCGAGCATTCCACCGAGGTTGAAGCCGCCACCGCCACCCTGGCTCGGGGGCGGCGTCCACTCGTCGGGCTGCACGATCACGAAGCCCTGGCCGTGGAACGCGTACTGGAAGGCCTCACCGGACCCGCCGCGCAGCATCGAGCGGACGTTCATGCTGGACACGACCTGGGGCACGAGGTTGGCCGACCAGCCCACGCACGCCTGCACGTCGACGTACGTCGGCTGCTGGCTGCAGTCGAGGATCACCGGCTGGCCCACCGTGTGGATCGCCACCGTGCCGGTGCCCTGCAGGGTCGTGTTGAACAGCCCGCCGCTCAGCATGCCGGCGCCCTGGACTCGMTTGATGTCCCACTCGATGTGCGAGTCGAACGCCAGGAGGTTGCGCGCGTTGACCGACAGCGCGTCGCCCGTCAGGTCGATGAGGAAGACGAAGCCCGCCTCGGCCGCGAAGAAGACGTCGCCCTGGCCGGACACCCGCATCAGCGAGACGTCCTCGCCGGTGACGACCTTCTTGAACAGCTTGCTGACGCTGCCGGCCTTCTCGTGGTCGAACCGGATCTGCCCCTGGAAGGCGACCATCGCGCCCTTGACGGCGAGCACGTCTCCACCGAGGTGGACGCGGAGCATCTGGGGGTTCTGCAGGGCGAAGCGCTGCTCCGCCTGGACTTCGAGGTTGGCCTGGTCAAAGAGCGGACTCTGCATGGCCCCAGCCTAGGTTGCGGTCCGGTCCGTCGACAGCCGATAGGCGAACCACGTGGTGCGCTGCCCGCCGAGCCCGTCGTAGAGGCGCTGGGCCGTCTCGTTGCCCGGCGCCGTCTCCCACGCCAGCCACTGCATCCCCCGGTCGGCCGCCAGCTGTCGGCAGGCCTCGATGAGCTGCGCCCCCACCCCGAGCCCTCGCGCTTCGGCCACGACGAACAGGTCCTCCATCACCGCGAGCGGCTGGGCGAGGGTGGTGTCCCAGGACCACAGCACGGTGGCGTGCCCGAGGGCCCGGCCCGCCTCGTCACGGGCCAACAGCTGCGTGCCACCCGCGCCCTCGTCGAGGAACGCCCTGCTCATGGCCAGCAGGTCCTCCTCGGAGGGGTCGCTCTCGTAGAACGTGCAATACGCCAGCATCAGGGGGAGCAGGTCGGGCAGGTCGGCAGCGGTGACCAGCGACACCTGCACGGCGCTCTCGGGGTGCATGGCGTGACCCTACGCGCGGAGCCGCGCACGCGGCATACCCCGGCGCCCGAGCGACGCTGCGCGACCCGGCATGCCCCGGACAACCGAAGCGGCCGGCCCACCCCC
>NZ_JBFUEO010000060.1:13754-27123 GCF_056403935.1 Pedococcus sp. P2_E4
CCCGTGCGCCGCTGCGCGACCCGGCTTGCCCCGTACACCCGATGCGGCCGGCCCACCCCCGGGGGTGGACCGGCCGCGTCGTGGTGCGTATGACGTGCTGGGGCCTAGCGGTTCACCGGCTCCTCGATCGCGTCGGTGGCCTCGTCGACGGCCTCGCCGGGCTTGGTCTCCGCGCCCGACTTCGGGGCGGCGGCGTCGACGCGAGCGACGGACTCGGTGTCCTCGTCGCCACCGATGGCCAGGTCACGCGCCTTGGAGACGGCGACCGCGGCGACGACGATGACCAGGGCGGCCGCGGCGATGCCGTAGCGGATGGCCTTGTTCTGGTCGTCACCGATCGACAGGGTCACGATGGCCGGGGCGATGAGCACCGACACGAGGTTCATGACCTTGATCAGCGGGTTGATGGCCGGGCCGGCGGTGTCCTTGAACGGGTCACCGACGGTGTCACCGATGACGGTGGCTGCGTGGGCCTCGCTGCCCTTGCCGCCGTGCGTGCCGTCCTCGACGATCTTCTTGGCGTTGTCCCACGAGCCACCGGAGTTGGCGAGGAAGACGGCCATGAGGCAGCCGGTGCCGATCGCACCCGCGAGGAAGCCGGCCAGCGGGCCGATGCCGAGGCCGAAGCCGACGGCCACCGGCGTGAGCGCAGCCAGCAGACCCGGCGTCGCGAGCTCGCGCAGCGAGTCCTTGGTGCAGATGTCGACGACACGGCCGTACTCGGGCTTCTCGGTGTAGTCCATGATCCCGGGGTGCTCGCGGAACTGGCGACGCACCTCGAAGACGATGGCGCCCGCGGCGCGGGTCACGGCGTTGATCGCCAGGCCCGAGAAGAGGAACACCACGGAGGCACCGAGCAGGAGACCGACGAGCACGCTCGGCGTGACGATCTGCAGGTCGAACGCGGTCAGCTGGCGCTGGATGTCGTTGATCTGCCCCTCGGTCAGCCCACCGGCCTGGGCCTTCGCCTGCAGCCCCTCGAGGATCGGGCGGTACTTGCTCTGCCAGGCGTCCGAGTAGGAGCCGAACAGCGCGGTCGCGGCCAGCACGGCCGTCGCGATCGCGATGCCCTTGGTGATCGCCTTGGTGGTGTTGCCCACGGCGTCGAGGTCGGTGAGGATCTGCGCGCCCTCGCCGTCGACGTCACCGGACATCTCGGCGATGCCCTGGGCGTTGTCGGAGACGGGCCCGAAGGTGTCCATCGCGACGATGACGCCGACGGTGGTCAGCAGGCCACAGCCGGCCAGCGCGATGAGGAACAGCGACAGGATCACCGAGCCGCCACCGAGCAGGAAGGCCGCGTAGACCGCTGCACCGATGATGACCGCGGTGTAGACCGCGGACTCGAGGCCCACGCCGATGCCGGAGAGCACCACGGTCGCGGCGCCCGTCAGCGAGGTGCGGGCGACGTCCTTGGTCGGGCGCTTGTCGGTGCCGGTGAAGTAGCCGGTCAGCCACAGGATGACGGCGGCCAGGACGATGCCGATGACCACGGCGAGGATGGCGCTGCGACGCGGGTCGCCGGTGAGGGCGCTGACCGTCTCGTCGGCCGAACCGAGGCCCGCGAAGGTGTCGGGCAGGTAGACGTAGGCAGCCACACCGGACAGGACGGCCGCGATGACGGCGGAGATGTAGAAGCCACGGTTGATCGCGGACAGGGCGTTCTCGCCCGGCTTGACGCGGGTGATGAACACGCCGATGAGGGCGGTGACCGCCCCGATGGCGGGCACCAGCAGCGGGAAGACCAGGCCGTACTCCCCGAACGCCGCGGAACCCAGGATGAGGGCGGCGACGAGCATCACGGCATACGACTCGAAGAGGTCGGCGGCCATGCCCGCGCAGTCGCCCACGTTGTCGCCCACGTTGTCGGCGATCGTCGCGGCGTTGCGGGGGTCGTCCTCGGGGATGCCGGCCTCGACCTTGCCGACCAGGTCGGCACCCACGTCGGCGGCCTTGGTGAAGATGCCGCCACCGACACGCATGAACATCGCGAGCAGCGCGGCGCCGAAGCCGAAGCCCTCGAGCACCTTGGGGGCGTCACCCTTGTAGAGCAGGACGACGACGGACGCGCCGAGCAGGCCGAGGCCCACGGTCGCCATGCCGACGGTGCCACCGGTGCGGAAGGCGATCTTCATCCCGTGGTCACGATCCCCGTCACGGGCGGCCGAGGCGACCCGGACGTTGGCCTTGACGGCCAGGCTCATGCCGAGGTAGCCGATGGCGGCGGAGAACAGCGCGCCGACGACGAAGAAGCCGGACCGGCCCCAGCGGACACTCTCGGTGTCAGCGGGGAGCAGCAGCAGCAGGCCGAAGACGAGGACGACGAAGACGCTCAGCGTCTTGAACTGACGCGCGAGGTACGCCTGGGCGCCTTCCTCCACGGCCGCGCCGATCTCCTGCATCTTCTCGGTGCCGGGGTCGGCCGCCAGGACCTGCTGGCGGAAGAACACACCCATGACCAGCGAGATGACCGCGATGGCGGCCACGGCGATGACCAGGGTGAGGTTGGTGCCGTCGAGCTGCAGAGCAGACGCGGCGGGCGCGAGGCGCGACATTCAATCCTCCTTGGGGGATCCCACAGGTTGTGCCTCCCCCGGGCACGCCAGAGCGACGAGCCATCACGAGGGGGACGATGACGCGAGAGTAATGCACGTCACAGCGAAACTGGAGCCGGGTGAGCAGCGTCACAGATAATTCGTGATGACTTCGACGCCTCAGCGGCGCCTCGTTCGTCAGGAGTTGGACGCCTCTGTGGCGCTCTCGACGGAGGGGTAGATGTGGAACACCTTGTCCAGGCCGGTGATCTTGAAGACCTTCAGGATGCGGTCCTGGGCGCTCACGATGCGCAGCGTGCCGTTCTGACCACGGACCAGCTTGAGGCGCCCGACGAGCACCCCGAGCCCCGTGGAGTCCATGAAGGTGACCTTCTCGAGGTCGACCACGAGGTTGGTGCGCCCGGCGGCCACCTGCTTGTCGAGCACCTCGCGGAGCAGCGGCGCCGTGTAGACGTCGATCTCGCCGGCCACGTGCACGACCGTGACGGCTCCCTGCTCGGTGGTGGAGACCGAAAGATCCACGGCCACCCTTTCACTCGACGTCGACTGCTCGGGCGGACGGGCAGCGACCAGCGCTGTCCGTCCCTCGGATTACGGTAGCGGCAATGTCCACCGACAGCCGCACCGCACCACCCGGACGGGGCGCGTTCGACCCCGCCGCGACCCTGGCCCTGCTCGCCTCGGGTGCGCGAGACGGGCGGTTGCTGCACGTCCACGAGGTGCCGGCGCGGCCCGCGTCGCTCGCCCCGTGGCCGCAGTGGGTCGACCCCAGCGTGTATGCCGCGTGTGCCGGTTCGGGTCTCACCTCGCTCTGGGCGCACCAGCGGGCCGCCGCCGACCTCGCCCACGACGGCAACCACGTCGTGCTCGCCACGGGCACCGCGTCGGGCAAGAGCCTGGGCTACCTGCTCCCCGTGCTCACGGCCCTCGTCGAGGGGGCCGAGGCGCCCACGGGCCGCGGGGCCACGGCTCTCTACCTGTCGCCGACCAAGGCGCTGGCCGCCGACCAGCTGGCCCGGGTCCAGGCGCTCGCGATCCCCGGGGTGCGCGCGGCCACCTACGACGGCGACACCCCCACCGAGGAGCGCCGCTGGATCCGCGACCACGCCCAGCTCGTGCTCACCAACCCCGACCTGGTGCACCACTCGCTCCTGCCGGGCCACGAGCGCTGGGCCCCGTTCCTGCGCCGGCTGCGGTACGTCGTCATCGACGAGTGCCACGTCTACCGCGGGGTCTTCGGGTCCCACCTGGCAGCGCTGCTGCGTCGCCTGCGCCGCGTGTGTGCGCGCTACGGCGCGCACCCGACGTTCGTGCTCGCCTCCGCCACCGTGCGCGACCCGGGCGCCCACGCCTCCCGCCTCGTGGGTATGCCGGTCGCCGCGGTCACCGACGACGGCTCCCCCCGCGAGGCCATGACCTTCGGCCTCTGGGAACCGGGCCGCCTGCCTGACGGCGAGGGGCGACGCTCGGCCACGTCCGAGGCGGCCGACCTGCTCGCAGACCTCGTGGCCGCCGGCGTCCAGACCGTCGCGTTCGCCCGCTCGCGGGCCGGCGTGGAGGCCCTGGCCACGAGCACGCGCCGCCACCTCGCCGAGGTCGACCCGCGGCTGGCAGGCGCCGTGGCGGCATACCGAGGTGGTTACCTGCCGGAGGAGCGACGCGAGCTCGAGCGGTCCTTGCGGTCCGGGGCACTCGTCGGCTTGGCCGCCACCAACGCGCTGGAGCTCGGCATCGACATCAGCGGGCTCGACGCCGTGCTGCTGGCCGGCTGGCCCGGGACGCGGGCGTCGCTGTGGCAGCAGGCGGGGCGAGCGGGGCGGGCAGGCACGCGGTCGCTGGCGGTCTTCGTGGCGGCCGACGACCCTCTCGACACCTATGTCGTGCACCATCCGGACGTCGTGTTCGGGCAGCCCGTCGAGGCGACCGTGCTCGACCCCGACAACCCGCACGTGCTCGGCCCGCACCTCGCTGCCGCCGCGGCCGAGCTGCCGCTGCGCGACGACGACCTGCCGATGTTCGGCCCGCAGGCTCGCTCACTGCTCGACGCCCTCGTGGCCCGCGGGATCCTGCGGCGACGACCCACCGGGTGGTTCTGGGCTCGCTCCGACCGCCCCGGCGACCACCTGTCGCTGCGCGGCGCCGGCGACGTCGTGGGTCTGGTCGAGCAAGGCACCGGACGGGTGCTGGGCACGGTCGACGAGGCATCGGCCCACTCCCAGGCCCACACCGGAGCCGTGCACGTGCACCAGGGGGACACCTACGTCGTGTCCGACCTCGACCTCGAGGGCGGCACCGCCACCGTGGTTCGCGGTGACCCGGGGTGGAGCACGTTCGCTCAGTCGGTCAGCGCCTTCGACATCGTGGGGGCTGCGCGCTCGAGGTCCTGGGGGCCGGTCGAGGTGTCCTTCGGCGCGGTGCGCGTGCACACGCAGGTCACGTCGTTCCTGCGGCGGCTGCCGAGCGGTGAGGTGATCGGCACCCACCCCCTCGACCTGCCGCAGCGCACCCTGTCGACCAAGGCGGTGTGGTGGACGATGCCCGTCGAGTTCCTGGACGAGGCCGGGGTGGCCGAGCCGGACATCCCCGGCGCCGCCCACGCCGCCGAGCACGCGGCGATCGGGATGCTGCCGCTCGTGGCCACCTCCGACCGCTGGGACATCGGGGGGGTGTCCACGGCGCTCCACCCCGACACGGGGCTGCCGACGATCATGGTCTACGACGGTCACCCCGGCGGGGCCGGCTTCGCCGAACGCGCGTTCGACCACGTCGTGGACTGGCTGGGAGCCACCCTCGAGACGGTGTCGTCGTGCGACTGCGAGCAGGGGTGCCCTGCGTGTGTGCAGTCGCCGAAGTGCGGCAACGGCAACGAGCCCCTCGACAAGGCCGGGGCCGTCCGGCTGCTGCGGGCCGTGCTCGCGCAGGCGGCCTCCGGCGCGCCGTCGCGCTGACCGCCGGACCTGCCGCTCGGCGAATCCGAACCCGGCGAAACGGGCATTTGCGCAGGCCACGGGCTAGGGTCGAAGTTCGAACGGCGCTCCCGGCGCCCCGATGCTGGAGGTTTCTCCGTGGTACTCCTTGGCTTGATTCTCGTGGCGATCGCTGTTGCAGCGGGCGTCCTGCTGGTCCTGGGGGCAGAACCGGTATCGACACTCGTGGACCTCGACCTGTCCATCCTCCAGGTCAGCCTCACCCCCTTGGGGCTGCTCATCGCAGGCGCGGCCACGATGCTGCTGCTGTGGCTCGGCCTGATGATGATCCGCGGCAGCGTGAAGCGTCGCCGTCGTCCCGGTCGCGAGGCCAAGGAGGCCCAGCGCCAGGCCGAGGTCGAGGAGAACATCCGGGCGGACGAGCGCGCTCGCGCCGAGGAGACGCACCAGAGCGCCCTCGCCGAACGGGACCGCGTTCGCGAGGAGGAGTTCACCACCAGGCTGGCTGACCGCGACCGGCTCCGGGACGACGAGGAGCAGGCCCGCGCCGACGAGGCCGAGGCCCGGATCCGCGCCGACGAGCGCGCTCGCGTCGAGCGGGAGCTGCGCGACCGTCCAGTCGAGGCGGGCCACGGTGGCGGCACGACGGCTGGCACCGCGGCTGCTGGGGTTGGTGGAGCTGCCGCTGGGGCAGCGGCAACCCGTGCCCACGACGACCGAGAGCACGACTCCGCTCCCGACTCGTCGTCTCACCCGGCGTACGCGCAGGGTGGCGACGACGCAGGCCACCGCGAGGGCGAGACGGAACGGGTGCCGGCCATCGACTCTGACCGCGCTCTCGACTCTGACCGCGCTCTCGACTCTGACGCCGGTGCGACCCACGACGCGAACGGCTCCGCGGCGCACGGCGCTGCGACCACGTCGGGTGACGTCGCGGACTCCGAAGCGGCGGCCAACACGTCTGATGCCTCGTCGTCCGATGCGCCCCAGGCTGACACCCGCGCCGCGGCACGCGCCGAGCGCGAGGCCGCTGCTGAGGGAGCCGAAGGAACCGAGCGTCACCGCACCATGGCCGACAAGATCATGGGGCGGGGGCCGTCCGAGAACGCCTGACGATCTCGTCACGCAAAGGCCCGGCCCCAGGCCGGGCCTTTGCCATGCCCGGACCACCGGGCAACCTGACCGTGATGGGATCCACCCTCTGCGGTCTCGGGAGCTCCGCGTGCGAATGATCAGGCAGCTGTGACTGATGCGTCGGCGACCAGGGTCCCTGCGGTCCGGACGACCCTCGGCTTACCGGTCCAGTTGCCGCCCATGCCGATGAGCCGCTCCACATAGGCAGTGCCGCCCGACACGGCGGCGACGGGCACCGACTCGGGCACGGCGGCGGCGCGGTTGACCCACGTGTTGGTGAGCAGGCACACGCCGCCCTGGACCATGACCAGCGCCGTGTCCTGCTGGTCGGTGAAGTCCGACGGCCGGGCCATGCCGAAGTTGAGCTTGGTGTTGGTGAACGAGACGCCACCTCCCTTGACCACGATGAGCGCCCCCATCGCCGGATCGTCGGCGTTCTGACCCTCGATCACACAGTCGGAGATGTCGAGCCCGCCCTGTTGGGACGCCGGTCCCTCCACAAGGACAGCACGGCTGCCGCCCCGGGCCGTCAGGTAGAGGTTCTTGACGCTGGTCTTCATCACGTTGGAGAAGCGCATGAGGTACTTGCCGCCGTTGGCACCGGCCCACCCGTAGTTCATGGAGGACGGGCAGAACCAGTTGTCCGATCCGCGCAACGAGAACTGGGTGTCCT
Organism: Pedococcus sp. P2_E4; assembly: GCF_056403935.1. NCBI lineage: Bacteria > Bacillati > Actinomycetota > Actinomycetes > Micrococcales > Intrasporangiaceae > Pedococcus > Pedococcus sp. P2_E4. Next base: position 21,044 of record NZ_JBFUEO010000060.1, read on the forward strand.
GGACGCCGACGACGGTCCAGTCGCCAGCCCAGGTGTTGAGGGTCGCCGCGAAGGGGTCGCTCGGAGTGCCGAGGACGTGCTTGAAGCCGTAGAAGGTCAGCGTGTCGAGCCGGGTGGCGTAGGACGTCCCTGCGCTGTAGGGGTGGTGGTAGAACTGCGTCAACCCGTTGGTGGAGCTGAAGCAGATCCCCGCGACCGTCACGTCGTAGGTGGTCGCGGCACCGACAAGCCACGAGCTCGCGCCGCTGCCGCAGTTGAGAGTGACGGTGCACTGTGGCAACGCGCCACTGGTGCCGCCGATCTCGGGGTTCTGCCAGCCGATGTTGGGTCCGAGGATCCTCAAGCCGCTGAAGGTGGTGCGGGTCAGGCTGAAGGTGTGGCTTCGGGCTGCGAGGCGGATGGGCCGACGCGGGCTCGAGGTGCGCGCCAGGTCGAGGGCCGCGGTGAGCTTCTGGTCGTCGGTGCCCGTGAAGGAGTCGAGCAGGATCTCGTCTGCGGCCGTGGCTGCCGACGCGACAGTGGTGGATCCCACGACTGCCACTCCGGCTGTGGTGATGGCGGCTGCACCGAGACCCTTGATGACTGACCTGCGACTGGACATTGCACTCCTTCGAGCCTGGACCCGCGCTCAAGTCCAGAGCGCGGGTGCACGGATGGTAGGGACGGCGATCTGGAACGTGACTGGGGGCCAGTCAGTGGTCCACGACGTCTTCGCACCCCGAAAGGCCCCGCCCCGGAGGGCCTTCGTCTGACAGACGCGCGTCCACCGCGACCGTGACGTCAGGCGACCTATGGCGGAGCCGTCCGAGGACGCCTGACGCACTCGTCACGGTGAAGGCCCGGCCCGGGACCGCGCCATTGCCATGTCCGGACCACCGCCGGGCAGCCTGAGCGTGATCGGCACCTCGTCGACCACGAGCAGGCTCCCGTCGCCGGCGGCGGTGCAGCCCGTCAGTCGCGCACCGTTGCGCCACACCAGAGCGCCCGCCCGCGCGCACGCTTCGCCCGCGTCTGCGCCCGCCTCCAGCGCCGCGGCCCCGGCAAGCGCGCCGAGGTCAGCAGCCGAACGGGCCCGATGCGCCGCTGACACGGCACTGGCGACCGCGGCGCCGCCCCAGAGCACCAGCACGAGAACGCCCAGCACAGCCACCATCGCCACCGTCATGGACCCCTCGTCACCAGGCACGCCCCGGACCCGCTCTGGCCAGTCCTGACGCCCGGAACCGTCGTGAGGCGCGGCACACCGGGCACGCCCGGGCGTTTCATCCCGCGCCACTGGTCACGTCCTCGCGCGCGGCGACGGCTTCGGCACGCGGGGACGCTCGCTCCCCCAGCCAGGCAAACGGCCTCGCGGCACGCCCCACGACTCTCACCGACACGACGTCGGCACTCCCGCCGACAACGATCCGGGCACCGCGCGGCGCCAGTTGCTGACCTTGGGACACCGCCGCGGCGTGGCCGTCACCCCTGGCGACCAAACGGGCGGTTGCCCTCGCAGCATCCACGCACTTGACCTGGTCGACCAAGGTCACCAACCCCGACAGGGCCAGCACCAGCACCGCGAGTACTCCTGGGACGGCGACGGCGAACTCGGCCGTCGCCATCCCGCGCTCGCGAGTCAGGACGCGGTGCCCAGGGCTGCCGTGATGACCGACGCCAGGGCCGACTTCACCCCACCCGATCGCACCACGGCCAGCAGAACGGCTGCGAACGCACACGCCGCGAGCGTGCCGACGGCATACTCCGCGGTGGTCATGCCGGCCTCGGCCGCGCGGCGCACAGTCGAAAACCGTTGTCTCAGAATGCATTTCACGTGTGTCTCCTCTGATGGATGGGTTGGGCAGGTGCCACAAACACCAGTGCACCCGACTCCGGGTCCAAGACCCAGCCCCGGCGAGAGACCTGTGGACGACCCCGACTCGAGGGGTCACCTGTGGACGCTGGTGACCCCGCCTCAGCCGGACACCCCACCCGCGGCGAGGACCAGCACGACCGGCACCACGGCCCAGTCCCGGACGGCTGGGGTCCCACCGCCCAACCGCCGTGAGACGTGTAAGTGAGGTCCCGACGAGACCACAACCTCAGTTGTCGCTCTAAGTGAGGTTAGGAGAATGCTATAACCTCACTTAATGTCCCAAGTGAGGTTATGATGGGTACGTGAGCCTCACTTCGCAACCCCGCGGCCGCGCCGGCATCCCAGCAGGCACCTGGACGCCCGTGGGCTACGAGGACGTGCCTTGGGATGTCAACGCAGCCACGGGCATGACCCGTTACGACCGGTCCATGATTGGTGTCAGCTACCAAGCCAGCGTCCCACCCAACATTGCCGACCTTGACGCCATCGTCTCCGGAGCCGTGTCGGCACAAGCTGAGGAAGCCGCCGCCGCGATCAGCGCGTTCGACACAGACCTCGGCCATGAGGTAGCCCCCTTCGCCTCAGTCCTACTGCGCAGCGAAGCGGCCGCCAGCTCGCAGATCGAGCAACTCTCGGCGTCGGCCCGCAAGATCGCCGAAGCGGAAGTGAACGGCTCAGGCACGCCACACGCCGAGCAGATCGTGGCCAACACCCGCGCCATGAAAGCGGCCCTTGACCTGGCGGACAGACTCGACGAGGACGCCATCCTGTCGATGCACGACGTTCTGATGCGTCCCAGCGACGCGGACATCGCTGGACGCTGGCGCGACGATCAGGTGTGGATCGGCGGCCCAGCACGACTCGGCGCCGGAACACCACACAACGCCGACTTCGTCCCCCCGGTCGCCAAGCGAGTTCCACAAGCCATCCACGACCTGCTGGAGTTCATCCGCCGTGACGACCTACCCGTCATGGCCCAGGTCGCCGTCGCACACGCGCAGTTCGAAACCATCCACCCCTTCCCCGACGGCAACGGACGCACCGGCCGCGCGCTGATGCAGTCGATGCTGCGGACCAAGGGCCTAACCCGGCACGTCTCCGTCCCTGTCAGCTCCGGCCTGCTCGCAGACACGGACGGCTACTTCAGCGCCCTCACCAGCTACCGAGCTGGCGACATCGAACCCGTCGTCGCCTGCGTGGCGCGCGCAGCGCTCATCGGCGTCGACAACGGTCGCGCGCTCGTCGCAGACCTCGAGGACGTTCGCGCAACTTGGGAGAAGCAACTGGTCGGCCTTCGCGCGGACTCCGGCGCCCGCGTTTTGGCCCAGGGCCTCATCCACCAACCCGTCATCTCAGCCGTGGAAGCCCGCGCCATCCTCGGGATCTCGAAGAACGAACATCGGCAGATCGCAGCCCTCGTCGCGGCTGGGATCCTCAAACCGCATCAGGATTACAAGACGCGCAACATGACGTGGCGAGCGCAAGACGTCCTCGACGCACTGGACCGCTATTCGACCCGCGGGGGCCGCCGAGGGTAGGTGTCCGGCCAGGCGGCAGGCGTCTGGCGCCAAGTCCTGTGTGAGCGCGCGGCATGTCCTCCAGCCATGGAACGCACCCCACTCACTACTCACGCATTCGGCCAGCGTGTGGGTCAGTGGCCTGGCTGCGACGGGTCATCGTTGGGGTCCTCTGGCCGGGCCGTGCGACTGTCCAGCACCCGAACCAAGCAGAGCGTGACGGCAACATTCGTGACGTGAACCAACCAGCGCACAAGCGGCGACTCGATCAAGGAACTGCTCGCTTGATACCCGGCGAAGGAGGAAACCAACAGCACAAACCAGGCGGCAATTCGCAGGGCGACACGGCCACCACGGCCACACACAGATCCGCTGAATGCCACGTTGCATCCTTCGCCCGCACCCTCTTGCGGATGCGATCAAGTCCGGACCACGTGCGACGTGCGCACGGGGGCCGCCGACCATTGGGCAGCACTCGATGTGACGAGCGACTGCGTCACACGTGATGCGTGGCCATCAAGCGCCCTGATTTACCCCGGTTTGACCCCCCGACTCCAGGGGTCACCTGTGGACGCAAGTGACCCCGTCTCAGCCGGACACCACACCTGCGGCGAGGGCCAGCACCACCGGCACCACTGCAGTGCACGCGAAGGCCGGCAGGAACCCCAGGCCCAGCGGCAGCACGAGGAACACTCCGGCACGGGCCGCCCGCCGCTGCGCCGCGACCTCCTGCTCCTCGCGCAACCGGGCTGCAGACCGCTCGATCAGGTCAGCGGGCGCCGCCCCGGTCTCGGCCGCGAGGTGCCAGGCGAGAGCGACCGGCCGCCACCCAGGTCCGGCATACGTCCAGGCCTCGGCTGTCGACCTCCCCCAGCGCAGGGCTGCCACCACCGCCCCGAGGTCGCGGCGGACCGGGCCGGTGCTGGCCCGGCCCACCGTCGTCAAGGTCTCGGCCAGACCCAGCCCCGCGCGCATCGCGAGCGCGATGAGGACCAAGGCGTCGGCGAGGGCTCCGGGACCGACGCGGGACGGCCCGGCGTCCACCGCCGACGCACCTGCCCAGGGCGCCGACGACCCCGCCCTCGGAGCGAGCCAGGTCCGGGTCCACGCCCTCGGCGTCCGGCCCCGGCGTGGGCTGGGTTCCCAGGCCGCCGAAGCCAGGATCCGCCGACTCCACCACCAGCCCAACAGGCCGAGGCCGGCGCCCAGCCCGAGGCTGCCGACAGCCAGCGGCGACGAGAGATAGAGCGAGCTGGGGCTCATCCCGAAGAGCAGCCCCACGAACGGCCCCGCAGCGGGCAGCGACGCCAGCACTGCCATCGAGGCCCGCGGGCCCGCGGCGGCCGACGCCAGCCGCTCCTCTGCTCGGCGGCGGGTGCGCAGCACCTCCTCGGCGGACCGCAGTGCCTCCGCCAGCGGCGCGCCCGTGAGCTCCGACAGGGTCCACGCCCGACCCACGAAGGCGAGGTCTGCACTGTCGAGGAGCGCGGCCTGCTCCTTCCAGACCTCACCCAGCCCATCACCCCGCAGCCCCGCCTGCACGAGCTCGTGCAAGGAGCCCCCGATCGGGCCGTCGCCCCCGACAGCCTCGGCCACACATCGCACTGCGGTCGAGGGCGGCGCTCCCGAGGCGAGCGAGGCCGACAACAGGGCCAGCACCTGGACGAGCTCGTCGTGCACGACGGCGTCCCGCACGCCTCTGGGCCGCAGGCGGCGCAGGACCCCCGGCGGGGGCGGGTACCGGCGGCGCGGCAGCCCGCGACCGCCCGGATGCCAGGACCCCTGCGGACCGGGCCACAGCAGCACGAGGACCGCGGACGCTGCGACCACGGCCCAGGCCGGCCCGTCCGGTGTCACCTGGGGTCCTGGCCCAACAGGTCGACCAGCAGAGGCCACCCGTCGGATACCGGACCCCTGGTGTCGAAGGCGGGCACGCACTCCACACCCCGCGCACCGCCGCGCACCACCGAGATCGACTCCACGCGCCGACGGCCGTGCTCCCTCGTGAGGTGCACCACGGCCTGCAGGGCGCTGGAGGCCTGAAGCGCGACCGCCTCGCTGCCCAGACCTGCCAGGGCGCCCAGTGCCTCGAGGCGCGCGGGGAGGTCGGCCGCGGCGTTGGCGTGCACCGTGCCGCACCCACCCTCGTGACCGGTGTTGAGGGCCGCCAGCATCTCGCGGACCTCGGCGCCGCGAACCTCGCCCACGACGAGACGGTCAGGGCGCATGCGCAGCGCCTGCCGCACGAGGTCGACGAGGGTGACGGCGCCACGGCCCTCGACATTGGCGCCACGGCCCTGCAGCCGCACCACGTGCGGGTGGGACACCGAGAGCTCCCGCACGTCCTCGACCACCACGATCCGCTCCGACGCGGGAACCTGGGCAAGCATGGCCGCCAGGACCGTGGTCTTGCCGCAACCGGTGCCTCCCGTCACCAGGTAGGAACACCGTCGCGCGACGAGCGCGTCGAGCACACGACCCATGGGCTCGTCGAACATCCCGCATCGCTGCAGCGCCCCCAGCCCGTCCGAACGAACCCGCGCCACCCGCAGGCTCAGGTGGGCGCCACCGTCGACCAAGGGTGGCAGCACGGCATGCAGCCGCAGCCCGCCGGGGAGCAGCCCGTCGACCCAGGGCTGACTCTCGTCGAGGCGCCGGCCGGCCACCCCGGCGAGCCGCACGGCCAGTCGCCGGGCGGCGCCGGCGTC
>NZ_JBFUEO010000061.1:0-12315 GCF_056403935.1 Pedococcus sp. P2_E4
CGGTGTGGACGCGCGGGCACCGGACGAGGCGGCAGCAGCGGCCCCTGCGGCGAGCGCCGCACCGCCGGCAGCAGCACCCGCGGCACCAGCCCCGGGGACGCCGTCGGTGCGCTCGTGGTCAGAGGTCTCGGCACCAGCCGTCGCCGGGGCGGAGGCGGCGGTGGAGGCGGCGGTGCGCGGCGTGCGCTGGGGCTTCGCCGGACGCAGCCCCTCGACGGGCAGGGCGATGGTCTTCTCGACGGCGTCGTCGCGCGGTTCGGTGGACCCCAGGCCCTCGACCGCGGTGCTCGACCACGGGGCGATCTGGGTCGCGAAGTCCCCCGGCGTCGTCGGGCCCTCGTCGTCGTTGAGCGTGAGGCGGCACAGGGCGTCGAGGTCGCCCGGCACCCCGGCCGCGATCTCGGACGGGGCGGGCACGCCACCGACCAGGTGCGGCGCGGCCTCCAGGCCCTGCACGTGACCGGGCAGTGGCCACCGACTGGTCAGCGCGGCATACGCGATGGCGACGGTGCCGACTGCGTCGATGCGCGAGGCATGCGTGGACTCGACCTCCTCGACGCCGGCCAGCGCTGCGGCGGTGGCGACCCCCCGCACCTTGACCGTGCCGTCTGCGCCGCGCAGGACCGAGGAGGGCGTGAGGGCCAGGTGGTGCAGCCCTCGAGCTCGCGAGGCCTCGAGGGCGGTGGCCGTCTCGCCGGCGAGGCGCCGGGCCTCCTCGGCGGGCACCCCGCCCTGGGCCAGGATCTGGGTCAGCGTGTGGGCATCGTGGATGGCCTCCTCGACGAAGAACGCGATGCCCTCGGAGCGACCGACGTCGAGCACCCGGACGARCCGGTGGTTGTCGATGCCGGCGGCTCGGCGTGCGGCGTCGAGGGTGGCGGCGGCGTACGGGTCGCCCTCGAGGAAGCAGACGACGACGACGTCACGCTCGAGGGTCGTGTCGTGGGCGGACCACCGCTCGGCGTGCGGCATCTGCTCCAGGCGACGCTGCACGGCGTAACGCCCGCCCAGCACCGTCGAAGGGCCTACCCCGTGCACTGTGCCTCCTCGTTCCCCTCATCGCCCGCCATCGGCGAGTGGGGGGCGACGGTGTCGTCGCCCCGGCTGGTCTGACGCGGCTTCATCCTAGGGCGTGACGACTCAGGAGCGGCTCCTGCGCACGCGGCGGAGCACCGGGTCGAGGAGCTGCCCGACCTCGTCGACGCGCATCAGGTGCGCAAGGCCGAGGGCGACGAGGGCGAAGACGCCACCACCCACGACCAGCTCGGCGGCGGCTCCGGCGCGGCCCTCCGGCAGCGTCCCGTCGAGCCAGTGCACCAGCGGCCAGCTCACGCCTGCCGCCACGACTGCGGCGACGAGCAGGCGGGCGTAGAGGCGGGCCACCGATCGCAACCGCAGCAGGCCGAAGCGCCGCCGCAGCAGGGCGAAGCCGACGACGGAGGCCACCAGGTTGCTCAGCGTCTGGCCCACCCCGACGACCACCCCCGCGTGGCCGGGCTCGACCGTGAAGGCCACGAGGTTGACGGCCGTGGCCACCGCCGTGACGACGACCTGGAGGTAGAAGGGCGTCCGGGCGTCCTCGTAGGCGTAGTAGACGCGCTGCACCAGGTAGAGCCACCCGAAGGGCAGCAGGCCGACCATCATCGCCATCATCACGTGGGCGACGGCCTGAGTCTGCGCCTCGGTGTTGCCCGCGAACACCAGGTGCACGGCCGCGGGGCCGAACAGCAGGGCGGCGACGGTGCCGGGCACGAGCAGGACGGCCGGCATCCGCAGCCCGCGCCGGAAGTCAGCCACGACCTCGTCGCCCCGGCCGGCGTGCGCGGCGCTCGACATCCGGGTGAACAGCGCGGTGACGACCGAGAGGGTGACCAGCGAGTGCGGGAGCATGAACAGCAGGAAGGCGTTCGTGTAGGCCGCCTTGCCCGCCCCCGTCTCGTGCGCCCGGTCGAGCAGGCCCGTGGCCCGGGTCAGGACCCGTGAGGTGACGACGAACCCGAGCTGGCTGATCGCGAGGGCCGCGAAGGTCCACAGGGCCACCCGGGAGGCACTGCCCAGCCCGCTGCCCCTGACGCCCCAGACCGGGCGGTACCGGAAGCCGCTGCGGTGCAGCGGGATCAGCAGGACCACCGCCTGGGCGACCACCCCGAGCGTGGCCGTGCCGCCGAGGATCCACACCATGGTGGGCGTCCAGTCGGTGACGGCCGGCTGCTTCGGGTAGCCCAGCCGCAGGACGACGAGCCCGGCGATCGCCACCAGGTTGGCGAGGGCCGGCGCCCACATGTATGCCGCGAACAGGCCGCGCGCGTTGAGCACCTGTCCGAAGAGGGTGTAGAGCCCATAGAAGAACATCTGCGGCAGGCAGATGAACGCGAAGCCGGTCGCCAGCAGGAGGGCGTCGGGGTTGTCGGCGTCGGAGAACAGCCGGACCAGCCACGGAGCCATGGCGGTGACCAGCACCGTGGCGCCCACGACGATGCCCATCGACAGCGTGAGCAGCCGGTTGACGAACTCGTCGCCGCCGTCGTCGTGGCTGGCGGCCTTGGTGATCTGGGGGACCAGCACCGCGTTGAGGACACCGCCGGCGAGCAGCAGGTAGAACTGGTTGGGCAGCGTGTTGGCGACGTCGAAGGCGTCCGCGGCGAGGCCCGTGGTCCCGATGACGCTGGCCAGCATCGTCGCCCGGACGAAGCCGAGCAGGCGCGACGCCGTCGTGCCGCCGGCCATCACGGCGCTGGACCGGGCGAGCGACGCCGAGGCGGGCTCGCCAGGGGCGCTGTCGCCGGCTGCGGGGTCGCCGGCGGGGGTGTCGGTCATCGGGTGGTGGCCTTCCGTCTGCCGAAGGTGCGGATGAGTCCGAGGAGCAGGATGACGCCGCCGAGGGCGCCCAGGCCCCAGTAGACCCAGTCGCCGGTGGGGGTGACGCGGACCTGCACGTCGGCACCCTGGCCGATGACCGTGCCGTCGGGGGTCGTGAGGACGGTGCGAAGGGGCACCGGCCCGGCGGCGAGGGCGGTCACGCTGATGTTGACGGTCGTCCGGCTTCGCGGGCCGATCCGCAGGGCCGGGGGCTGGCTGTCGATGCGCAGCCGCGGGTTCGAGGCCTCGACGGCGAGCTTGACGTCCTTGACCGCGACCGGCAGGTCGTTGAGGACGGTGATCTGCAGGCGGCCGGACTCCGCGAGGAAGTTGATCGTCCCGGCGGCGACGCGGACCGCGGTCGTGGTCTCGCGACTGGCCGCCTCGACCCGGGTGTTGAGGACGGTCCAACCGGGCGCGTTGGCCCGCCAGCGGGCCGAGGCGAGCTGCTCGGCGGCCCGGGTCCAGGTGCGGGAGAACTCGTTGCCCGGGTCGTCGCGGATCAGGGCGACGGCGCGCACCGTGCGCAGGGTGGTCTCGAGGGTCGACGCCCGTCTCGGCGTGAGCACCGGACGCCCGGGAGAGGCTGAAGGCCGGCTCGGCCGCGTCACGGGGGCCGAGCTCATCGGGACCGCGCGTCGGGCGGCGGTCAGCTGGGCGTCGGTGGAGGTCGCCGTGAGCCACGGGATGCTGGCCGCGGTCTCGAAGAAGGCCCGCGCCCCGCTGGGGTCGGGGTCGAAGCCCCGCGGTGCGGTCACGAACACCTGTCGGCCCTGCGTGCCCGGCAGCTCGTTGAGCAGCGCCGCGGACTCGGCGACGAACTGCTGGGCGCTGAGGACGGCCTCGCCGGGCGAGCTGGTCCTCGCCAGCAGGGCGCTGAGCGACTCGTCGCTGGCGAGCAGCGCCAACCCGCTGCGGCTGCGCTGCGTCGCGGCGGGGGTGCTGCCGTCGTCGGCGACCGGCAGCACGGACGAGGAGACGACCTGGGCAGCGAGCGCTGGGGAGCGGTACATCGAGCGCAGCCCGGACTCGGTGGTGCTGGTGTAGCCGCCGTCCGCTGGCCAGGCGACGTCGGCGCGCCCCCCGAGCGTCTGCGCGACGCGGGCAGCCCGGGAGACGAGGGGGCGCACGAGGTCGCGGCCCGAGCTGTCACCGGCGACCGCGCCGACGTCGGCGTCGGTGTCGGGGAGCACCCACGGGGTGTGCCGGCCGGCCCCGCCCTTGATCCGCTCCTCGAGGGCGGCACGCAGGGTGTGCTCCTTGGTCTTGGTGTCACCGATGTCGACCGGGTCGCTCAACAGACTGGGCGTGAGGCTCGGGTCGAGGGCCCACGTGACCGGGGCGCTCTCCGTCGCGTCGAGCACGCGGGTGATCCGGGACCCCGCCCCCAGCGCGGTCGTCCACGCCGTCTCGCGGGGTGCGCCCTCGGCGCCGAACAGGTCCGGGTCGGCGTCCAGGGTCAGCGGGACGGCCCACGAGATCGCGATCGGCTGGTACTGCTTGAGCCGCTGGAAGCCGGCGAAGGTGCGCACCGTGCTGGTGCCGCTCTCGACGCTGAGGGGCACCGCGCCATACGTCGCCGTGCGCTCGTGGTTCGCGAGCCCGCGGACGGTGATCCGGAACGGCACGCTCGTGCCGGGGTCGAGCGTGGTGCGGATGGTGGTGCGCGCGACCTCGACGCCCTGCGCCGGCTCGGTCGCGGTCGCCCACGCCCGGACGCCCTGCCGGCTCATGACCCGGTCGCCACGGGCCGCCACGACCCTCAGCACCGGCTGGGTCACGGGGGTGCTGCCGCTGTTGCGGTAGGTGCCCGTGATGGTGAGGTCGCCGTTGCCGGTGATGACCGAGGGGGTGACGGAGGTGAGCGACAGCTGGGGGTCCGCGGCGGCCGCGGGGGCACGCTCCGCACGCAGTGGAGCGGTCGTCGGACCCGCAACGGCCGGTGGGGAGGCCATCCACGCGGGCAGGACCAGTGCTGCCGCGACGAGCACACGGCACACGGGGTGGTGCGCCATCAGCCGTCCCCGGCCAGCCGCGCCCAGGCCTGTCGCGCGATGCGTCGCTCGTTGGGGAAGGTGAGGTGCTCGTGGGCCTCGCGCAGCGGCAGCCACGCGACGTCGATGGCCTCGTGGTCGGGGTCGTTGTCGATCGTGAGCTGTCCGCCGGTGGCCTCGAGCAGGTAGTGGTGGACGTACTTGTGGATGCGGCGGTCGCTCGTCGCGAACCAGTAGTCGATGGTGCCGAGCTCGGTGAGGACGCGACCCTCGATGCCGGTCTCCTCCTCGACCTCGCGGGCGGCCGCCTGCTGGAGCGTCTCGCCGGTCTCGAGGTGGCCCTTGGGCAGGCACCACTCGATCCGGCCGGCTCGGTTGCGCCGGGCGATCACCGCGATCCGGGCCTGGCCCTGGTGCACGTCGACGACGATCCCCCCGGCCGAGCGCTCCTCCACCGCGGGGAGGCGGCGGCCGAGCCGCTCCATCCGCTCGGGCTCGGGCGCAGGGGAGGTCACCCCGCCACTCTAACGACGCAATACCCTTGTCAATCGTGTCCTCCGCCGATCCCCGCGAGCCCCAGCAGGCGCTGGCCTCCCAGCGTGCGCTGCTCGAGCGCGCCGTGACCCAGCTCGCGCCGGTGCTGCCCGTCCTCACCGAGCTCGGCGAGCTGTTCGTGGGCGCCGGGCACGAGCTCGCGATCGTCGGTGGCCCGGTGCGCGATGCCTTCCTCGGCCGCCCGTCGTTCGACCTCGACTTCACCACCAGCGCCACGCCCGACGAGACGCTGGCGATCCTGCGCCCGTGGGCGGACGCGCACTGGGACATCGGTCGTGAGTTCGGCACCATCGGCGCCCGGCGAGGCGACCACACCGTCGAGGTCACGAGCTACCGCGCCGACGCCTACGACGGGGTGACGCGCAAGCCGGTCGTCGCCTTCGGCGACAACCTGGCCGACGACCTGGTCCGCCGGGACTTCACGGTCAACGCGATGGCGATGCGGCTGCCCACGCTCGAGTTCGTCGACCCGTATGCCGGGTTGGCCGACCTCGCCGCGAAGCGGCTGCGCACGCCGTCGCCGCCGGAGGTGTCCTTCGGCGACGACCCGCTGCGGATGCTGCGCGCCGCCCGCTTCGTGGCCCAGCTCGGTTTCGACGTGGCGCCCGAGGTGCGCACCGCGATGGGGCAGATGGCGGCGTCCCTCGAGATCGTCTCGGCCGAGCGGGTGCGCGACGAGCTGACCAAGCTCGTCCTCTCGCCCCAGCCGCGCGCCGGGATCCGGCTGCTCGTCGACAGCGGTCTCGCGGACCACGTCCTGCCCGAGCTGCCCGCCCTCAAGCTCGAGATCGACGAGCACCACCGCCACAAGGACGTCTACGAGCACTCGCTCACCGTCCTCGACCAGGCCATCGCGCTCGAGGGACCGGCCGGCGGACCCGAGGAGTCGGTCCCCGGCCCGGACCTCGTCCTGCGGCTCGCCGCCCTCCTGCACGACATCGGCAAGCCGGCGACCCGCCGCTTCGAGGACGGTGGCGGGGTGTCCTTCCACCACCACGAGGTCGTCGGCGCCAAGCTGACCCGCTCTCGGCTCAAGGCGCTGCGCTACGACAAGGACACGGTCAAGGCCGTGACGCGGCTGGTCGAGCTGCACCTGCGCTTCCACGGCTATGGCGACGGGCACTGGACCGACTCGGCGGTGCGCCGCTACGTCACCGACGCCGGCCCGCTGCTGCCGCGCCTGCACCGGCTCACCCGATCCGACTCCACCACCCGCAACCGGCGCAAGGCCGAGCAGCTCTCACGCACCTACGACGCGCTCGAGGAGCGGATCGAGCGGCTCATGGAGGCCGAGGAGCTGGCCCGCGTGCGTCCCGAGCTCAACGGCAACGAGATCGCCGAGGTCCTCGGCATCAAGCCCGGCCCGATCCTCGGACGCGCCTACGCCCACCTGCTCGAGGTCCGCCTGGACCGCGGGGTGATCGGCCGCGCCGAGGCCGAGGCCGAGCTGCGCTCGTGGTGGGCCGCCCAGCCCGAGACCCAGGCTCAGACCCAGGCCGAGTCCCAGGCTGAGACCCGGGCTGAGACCCGGGCTGAGTCCCAGGCCGAGACCCAGGCCGAGTCCCAGGCCGAGTCCCAGGCCGAGACCCAGCCGCAGCCGTAGCCGCAGCCGTAGCCCGCGGTGGCGCCAGTCGCGGCCCTCGCGCCCGGCTTGTGGCAGTCTGTGCGCGGGGAGGCGGGCTCGCTCCCCGTGGTCCGGAAATGGTGTCTGTGGGACGGAGAGACGGTGAGCGGGAACGACTCAACCCGGCAGGGAGCCGGCCTGGTCGTCCGCGCCGGGGCCGCCACCGACGTGGGCCGGGTGCGCGACCACAACGAGGACGGCCTGCTGGCTCACGGAGGCGTCTTCGTGGTGGCTGACGGCATGGGCGGCCACGCCGCGGGTGAAGTGGCCAGCGGCATCGCCATCGCCACCATGGAGCAGCTCGCCCGGGCTGACACGCTCCGGCGCGAGGACCTCGTCGAGGCGCTGGCGCTGGCCAACCGCCGCATCCTCGAGTCCGTGGCCGCCCACCCCCAGCAGACCGGCATGGGCACCACCGCGACCGGCCTGGCCGTCGTGCAGGCAGGTGGTTCCGACAAGTGGGCAGTCTTCAACGTCGGCGACTCCCGGGTCTACCGGTTCCTCGACGGGCGCCTGAGCCTGGTCACGGTCGACCACTCCGAGGTGCGCGAGCTGGTCGACGCCGGCCTCATCACCGAGGACGAGGCCACCCGGCACCCATTGCGCAACGTCGTGACCCGGTCTCTGGGTACGCAGCCCGGCCCCAGGCCGGACATCTGGGAGTTCCCGCCCCACCCCGGTGAGCGCTTCGTCATCTGCTCGGACGGGCTCTCCGGCGAGCTGAGCCTCGGGCAGATCCGCGACCTCGTCGCGGCGCACGACGACCCGCAGGCCTGCGCCGACGCACTGGTCGCGGCGGCGGTCGGGGCCGGCGGCCACGACAACGTGTCGGTCGTCGTCGTGGTCCTCGACGCGGCCGACGACGGCGACTGACGCCGGCATACAGAACACGGCGACTGACGACGGCATACGAAAGGGCACCTCCCGCGTGGCGCGGGAGGTGCCCTTCGTCAGGGACTCAGCGGGTCAGCTGCGTCCAGCGTCAGCGCTCTTCGGTGCCGGCGATGAAGGCCTCGAGCTTGGTGCGGCCCTCGGTGTCCTCGCGCTGCACGGGCGGGGACTTCATGAGGTAGGACGAGGCGCTGATGAGCGCGCCGCCGATGCCACGGTCCTTGGCGATCTTGGCCGCACGGATGGCGTCGATGATGATGCCGGCCGAGTTGGGGGAGTCCCAGACCTCGAGCTTGTACTCGAGGTTCAGCGGCACGTCGCCGAACGCGCGACCCTCGAGGCGGACGTAGGCCCACTTGCGGTCGTCGAGCCACGCCACGTAGTCGGACGGGCCGATGTGGACGTTGCGGCTGTCGGTCAGGCCGGCGAGGGCGCCGGTCAGGTTGGACGTCACGGCCTGGGTCTTGGAGACCTTCTTGGACTCGAGGCGCTCGCGCTCGAGCATGTTCTTGAAGTCCATGTTGCCGCCGACGTTGAGCTGGTAGGTGCGGTCCAGCGTCACGCCGCGGTCCTCGAACAGCTTGGCCATCACGCGGTGGGTGATGGTGGCGCCGACCTGCGACTTGATGTCGTCACCGATGACGGGGACGCCAGCGGCCTCGAACTTCGCGGCCCACTCGGGGTCGGAGGCGATGAACACCGGGAGGGCGTTGACGAACGCGACACCTGCGTCGATCGCGCACTGGGCATAGAACTTGTCGGCGTTCTCGGAGCCCACGGGCAGGTAGGACACGAGCACGTCCGCGCGGGAGTCCTTGAGCACCTGCACGATGTCGACCGGCTCGGCCTCGGACTCGTCGATGGTCATCGCGTAGTACTTGCCGATGCCGTCGAGGGTGTGGCCACGCTGGACGGTGACACCGGTGGGCGGCACGTCGGCGATCTTGATGGTGTTGTTCTCGGAGTTGCCGATGGCCTCGGCCAGGTCGAAGCCGACCTTCTTGGCGTCCACGTCGAACGCGGCGACGAACTCGACGTCGTTCACGTGGTAGTCACCGAGCTGGACGTGCATGAGTCCGGGCACGGTGGCCGACGGGTCAGCGTCCTTGTAGTACTCGACTCCCTGCACCAGCGAGCTGGCGCAGTTGCCGACGCCGACGATGGCGACGCGCACGGATCCCATGGGGTTCTCCTTGGTTGGGTTCATTGGGTTCAGGGGGTTTCAGGTGTTTCTGGGGTGGAGCGGTGGGTGGCACGGGTATGCGGGGTGGTGGCCCTGCGCCGAGGCGCTGCCGGGGTGGGGATGTTGCGCTCGGCAGTGATCAGCTCGTTGAGCCACCGGACCTCGCGCTCCGCGGCGTCCTCGCCGTGTTGCTGCAGGGCCGCGGTGTAGGAGTCCATCCGCTCGCGGTTCTTGGCCGACGTGGTGCGGATGGTGGCCAGGCGCTCCTCGAGGCGGCTGCGACGCCCCTCGAGGATGCGGAGCCGGACCTCGGCCTCGGTGCGGGCGAAGAACGCGAAGTGGACGTCGAACGTGTCGTCCTCCCACGCGTGCGGCCCAGCCTGCTTGGCCAGCTCCTGGAAGTGCTCCTTGCCGTCGGCGGTGAGCTCGTAGACGATGCGGGCGCGCTTGGAGCCGGCGGCAGCGGTGGCCGTGGCGGCCCCTGCTCCGGTCGACTCGGCGATCCAGCCCCGGTCGAGCAAACCACGCAGGCAGGGGTAGAGCGTGCCGTAGGACAGCGCCCGGAAGACGCCGAGCGCGGCATTGAGGCGCTTGCGCAGCTCGTAGCCGTGCATGGGGGTCTCGTGCAGCAGTCCGAGGACGGCGAACTCGAGCAGTTCGGAGCGGCGGCTCATGGGCACCTCCTTCGGCAGTCTTCGTGGCCACGGTGGACCATCGGCGTCAGACTACACCAGATATATCGGCGCGATATATCTGGAGAACGCCGCCGTCCTCCCTCGGGCCGTCGAGGTCCTGCGGCGAATACCGGGTTTGCAGGCTCGTTGGTCATACTGAGGGCCGGTCCGCGCGCTGGTCGCGCGGTCCTCGTCAGTCAACTGGAAGGTCCCATGAGCTCCTCTCGTCCCCAGACGCGTGCCCAGGCCAAGGAGCGACAGGCCCGTCGTGCCGCGAATGCCAAGGGCGGTGGCCGTGGTGCCGGTGGCGCGGGTCGCTCGACCGCGGGCAAGGGCGGGCGGGGCCGCGCCTGGGCCAAGTGGCTCGGGCTCACGGCGCTCGCCGGCCTGCTGCTGCTGGTGATCGCGTTCTTCGTGGCCTACTCGACGATCTCGGTGCCCCAGCCCAACGAGCTCGCCGACCAGCAGGCGTCGATCGTCTACTACGCGGACGGCAAGTCCGAGATGGACCGGATCAGCGAGGTCAACCGCGAGTCGGTGAAGCTGTCCCAGATCCCCAAGGCCGTCCAGCAGGCGCACCTGGCCGCCGAGGACCGCAACTTCTACCAGAACTCCGGCATCAGCCCAACCGGTATCGCCCGCGCCGTCTGGGTCGGCCTGCGCGGCGGGGCGACCCAGGGTGGCTCGACGATCACCCAGCAGTACGTCAAGAACTACTTCCTGACGCAGGACCAGACGCTGTCGCGCAAGGGTCGCGAGATCATCATCTCGATCAAGATCGCCAAGCAGCAGTCCAAGGACACGATCCTCGAGAACTACCTCAACACCATCTACTACGGTCGGGGCGCCTACGGCATCCAGACCGCCTCGAAGGCCTACTTCAACAAGGACGTCTCCAAGCTCAACGCCTCCGAGGGCGCGTTCCTCGCCTCGGTGATCCGCGGTCCGTCCTACTACGACCCGGGCCTCGGGGCCGAGCAGAAGGCCAACGCCGAGCAGCGCTGGAACTACGTGATGAACGGCATGGTCACCGAGGGCTGGCTGACGCCTGACCAGCGCGTCGCCCAGAAGTTCCCGACCGTCGTGAAGGCGTCCAAGTCGCGGAGCGCGTCGGGTCCGACCGGCTACCTCGTCGACCTGGTCAAGCAGGAGCTCAAGTCCAAGCTCAAGCTGACCGACCAGGACATCGACAAGGGTGGCTACAAGGTGGTCACCACCATCGACAAGCGTTCGCAGGACGCCGCCGCCAAGGCCGTCAAGGCGCGCATGCCCACCGGCAAGGACGCGGCGGACCTGCACGTCGGCCTCACGAGCATCAAGCCCGGCGACGGTGCGGTCGTCGCGCTCTACGGTGGCTCCGACTACGCCAAGGAGCAGTTCAACACCGCCACCGACGCCAGGCTCCAGGCGGGTTCGACGTTCAAGGTGTTCACGCTGCTGGCCGCCCTCTCCAAGGACGAGCCGATCAGCACCAAGACCGTCTTCGACGGCGCGAGCCCGCAGTACTTCAAGGAGTTCGAGGACTCGGCCGGTGACGCCAACGCCAAGCGTGGGCGGGTGACCAACTTCGGTGGCCAGAGCTTCGGGCGCGTCGACCTGCGCACGGCCACCGCCAACTCCATCAACACCGTCTACGCCCAGCTCAACATCAAGGTCGGGCCCAAGAACACCAAGGAGGCCGCGGTCGCCGCGGGCCTGCCTGGCAAGGACCTGGGCACCAACTACGCCAACGTCCTCGGCACCGACACCGTGACCGTGCGCGACATGGCGAACGCCTACGCCACCGTCGCCGCCAACGGAGTGCGCGTCTCGCCCTACCTGATCAAGTCGGTCAAGGGTGGCCCCGGCGACCTCGACTACAAGGTCAAGGTGGCCAAGAAGGCCGCGTTCGGCAAGGACGTCACCGCCGACGCCATCGACGCGATGACCCAGGTGATCCAGCGGGGCAGCGGGTCCTTCGCCCAGCAGCTCGGGCGCCCGGTGGCCGGCAAGACCGGCTCGACGACCGACAACAAGGCCGCCTGGTTCGACGGGTTCACCCCGCAGCTGGCGACTGCGGTCGGCATCTACAAGGGCAACGGCACCAAGTCGATGAGCAACATCAACGGGCTCGAGATCACCGGTGGCAGCATCCCGGTGCGCATCTGGACCGACTACATGGAGGTCGCGCTCAAGGGCCAGAAGGTCCTGCCGTTCCCCAAGCGCGAGGGTCTGGGCGACGCGAACGTCTACACCCCGCCCCCCACCACGTCGTCGACCACCACGACCACGACGACCACCACGACGACCTCGACCACCACGACAGCGACGCCGACGGCGACCAAGACCAACGGCACGGGCAAGCCCACGCCGACGGCCACGACGATCACCGTCCCGGTGCCGGGGGCTGGCGGCGGGGCCGCGCCACCGCCACCGTCGCAGTAGCCCTCCGTCGTGACCACCTCACGCACGGCGCCTGACCCGCGTCCCGGTGGCCCGCTGGCACTCGTCGGCGGGCCCCTCGGCGCGCACGCCTCGGCCCGCGCCGGGTCGCTC
>NZ_JBFUEO010000062.1:0-11738 GCF_056403935.1 Pedococcus sp. P2_E4
GACGAGGGCCGGCTTCCGATCGGAAGCCGGCCCTCGTCATACCCCTTGCGGGGCAACGGAAATGCGCGTCAGAACGCGGACTCGGGAACGTCCATCAGCGCGTTGTCGGTGGTCTCGGCGATCTGGCGCTCGGCAGCGATCTTCGGCAGGACGGTGCGCGCGAAGAACGATGCCGCCGCGATCTTGCCCTGGTAGAAGTCGGCGTCCTTGCCGGTCGCGCCGGCAGTGATCGCGGCGTGCGCGACCTCGGCCTGGCGGAGCAGCAGCCAGCCGATGACGAGGTCGCCGGCTGACAGCAGCAGGCGCGAGGTGTTCTGGCCGACCTTGTAGAGGTTGGTGAGGTCGCCGCCGTCCTGGCGCGGGTCGGACTTCATCAGCTCGCCGACCATGAAGCCGAGGATGCCCTGGACGTCCTCGAGGCCCTTGCCGAGCAGGTCGCGCTCGGTGCGCAGGAACGCCGTGCCGTCGTCGGCCTTGGCGAACTCCTGGATCTGCAGGGCGATGTGGGACAGCGCCTGGGCCTTGTCCTTGATGATCTTGCGGAAGAAGAAGTCGAGGCCCTGGATGGCAGTCGTGCCCTCGTAGAGCGTGTCGATCTTCGCGTCCCGGATGTACTGCTCGATGGGGTACTCCTGCAGGAAGCCGGAGCCACCGAGGGTCTGCAGCGACTCGGTGCCGAGCAGCACCCAGGCACGCTCGGAGCCGACGCCCTTGACGATCGGCAGCAGCAGGTCGTTGACGCGGCTGGCGGTCTCGGCGGGGCTGCCCTCGGCGATCTCCTCCGACCCGGTCTCGAGGAACGCCTGGTGGACGATGTCCTGCTGGGTCGCGGTGTACATGACCAGCGCGCGCAGACCCTCGGCGTACGCCTTCTGCGTCATCAGCGAGCGGCGGACGTCGGGGTGGTGCGTGATGGTGACGCGCGGCGCCGCCTTGTCGGTCTGCTGCGTCAGGTCGGCGCCCTGGACGCGCTCCTTGGCGTAGTCGAGCGCGTTGAGGTAGGCGGTCGACAGGGTCGAGATCGCCTTGGTGCCGACCAGCATGCGGGCGTGCTCGATGACGCGGAACATCTGCGCGATGCCGTCGTGGGTGTCGCCGAGCAGGGTGCCGACGGCCGGCTCCTTGTCGCCGAAGGTGATCTCGCAGGTCGTCGAGACCTTCAGGCCCATCTTGTGCTCGAGGTTGGTGACGTAGGCGCCGTTGCGCTCGCCCAGCTCACCCGTCTCGAGGTCGATCTGGAACTTGGGGACGATGAACAGCGACAGGCCCTTGGTGCCGGCGCCGGCGCCCTCGGGGCGGGCCAGGACGAAGTGGATGACGTTGTCGGTCATGTCCGACTCACCGGAGGTGATGAAGCGCTTGACGCCCGTGACGTTCCACGTGCCGTCGGCGTTCTCGCTGGCCTTGGTGCGGCCGGCGCCGACGTCGGAGCCTGCGTCGGGCTCGGTCAGCACCATGGTGCAGTGCCAGCCCTTCTCGACGATCCAGTGGGCGAGCTTCTTCTGGTCGTCGTTGCCGAGGATGTGGAGGAGGTTCGCGAACGAGTACGAGGCCGCGAACATCGCGATCGCCGGGTTGGCGCCGAGCACCATCTCGTTCATGGCCCACTTGAGGCTGGGCGGGGAGACCGTGCCGTCGAGCTCGGCGGGCACGTCGACGCTCCAGAAGCCGGAGTCGACGTACGCCCGGTAGCTCTTCTTGAACGACTCGGGCATCGTCACCGAGTAGGTCTGGGGGTCGTAGACCGGCGGGTTGCGGTCGGCGTCGGAGAAGGATGCGGCGAGTTCGTTCTCGGACAGCCGGGAGACCTCCTTGAGCATCTCCTTGGCGGTGTCGACGTCGACCTCGGCGTACGGGCCGGTGCCCAGCACGTCCTGCCGGCCGAACACCTCGAAGAGGTTGAACTCGAGGTCTCGCAGGTTGCTCTTGTAGTGGCCCATGTCGGGCACCTCCGCTTGATCCGGTCACGACCGACCCGTACTGGCCGGTAACTTCATGTTCCTACTGGTCAGTAGCGATTGCAACCCCAATGTGGGATTCCCCACCAAACGGGCGAGCTGGGGGTGAGGGCGACTCCCCACCCGTCTACGCCGTTTTGGGGAGCAGCCGGACGGATCGGACCCCTAGCGTGATCCAGAAGCTCCATCTGTCCGCACCTGCAGGCAACCGAAGGGATGGCTCCCATGCGCCCCACCTCGATCGCGACCAGCCTCCTCGCCGCCACCGCCCTGGCGCTCGCCCCGATGGGGGCGGCGAACGGTTCGCCGCAGTTCACCCCGGGGTCGCCCTCCGCGGGCGACCCCTACTTCCCGGGTGACGGCAACGGCGGGTATGACGTGCAGTCCTATGACTTGCGCCTCTCGTACGCCCCGGACTCCGACCGCCTCGCCGGCGTCGCGACGATCCGGGCCAAGGCCACCCAGAACCTCTCCCAGCTCAACCTGGACCTGTCGGGGCTGACGGTCCGCGCCATCACCGTCGACACCAGGGCGGCCCGCTGGAGCCGTGCCGGCGACGAGCTGACGGTCGTACCGCGCGCGGGGCTCGTCAAGGGCGTCACCTTCACCGTGAAGGTCACCTACGACGGTGTCCCGCAGACGCTGGACGAGTTCGGGCTGTCCGGGTTCATCCACACCGACGACGGCGCCCTCGTCGCGGGCCAGCCGCACGTGGCCGACACCTGGTTCCCCTCGAACGACCACCCGAGCGACAAGGCCTCGCTGCACGTCGAGATGACCGTGCCCGCCGGGTTGACTGCGGTGTCCAACGGCACCCTGGTCAGTCACCGCACGACCCGCGGCCTGACCACCTGGGTGTGGGACGCCCCCGAGCCGATGGCCACCTACCTCGCCACCGCCACGGTCGGGAGGTTCGACCTGCGCGATTACCGGCACGGTGACCTCAAGCTCTGGGACGCCGTCGACCCGGCGCTCTTCGACCCGCTGGCCGTGCCCCGCACCGGCAGCCGGTTCCTCTACAGCGGTCAGGCCGACTTCTCGTACAAGCGGCTCACCCGCACCATCGCGGTGCCTGCGGGTGGGGCGACCCTGTCGTTCTGGACCACGCGCGACACCGAGCAGCCGTGGGACTTCTTCTTCGTCGAGGCCCACCACCCGGGGGTCGACGACTGGACGACCCTGCCCGATGCGATGGGCCACACCTCCCCCGACACGGGGTTCTCGTGCCCGTCGTGGCACCAGATCCACCCCTTCCTCACGCACTACCAGGAGGAGAACGGCGACGAGCCGTGTCTGCCGCACGGGACGTCGGGTGCGTGGAACGCGGCCACCGGAGCCAGCAGGGGCTACGAGCAGTGGAGCGTCGACCTCGCCCCGTACGCGAACGGGTCGGTCGAGCTGTCGCTCAGCTATGCCAGTGACGAGACGGTCCAGACGGCCGGGGTCGTCATCGACGACCTCGTCGTGTCCACCGGCGAGGGCACGACGTCGTTCGAGGCGGATGCCGCCCCGCTCGACGGCTGGGTCGTGGCCGGACCGCCGGCAGGCAGTCCCGGCAACGACACCGACTGGGCGACCGGCGACGCGACGAACCTGCCGCCACCGGTCGGAGTGGCGGTCGACGAGTCCCTGGCCCGCGAGGGCGAGATCCTCGACTTCCTGTCGGCCAACTTCGGCCGCTACCCGTTCAAGGCCTCCGGCGGGGTCGTGGACGACGTCCCCGAGCTGGGCTTCGCCCTCGAGAACCAGACGCGACCCATCTACTCGCCGGCCTTCTTCTTCGGCGGTGCCAACCCGGGAGTCGTCGTGCACGAGCTGGCGCACCAGTGGTACGGCGACAGCCTGGCCGTGCGCCAGTGGAAGGACATCTGGCTCAACGAGGGCTTCGCGACGTATGCCGAGTGGTTGTGGGCCGAGCACGAGGGCGAGGCCGCGGTCCCGGAGATCTTCGACTTCTGGTACCACGACTTCGCCCCGCCGGACGACCCGTTCTGGGACCTCACGATCGGCGACCCCGGCCCGGTCCAGCTCTTCGACTTCCCGGTCTACGTCCGGGGCGCCATGACCTTGCAGGTGCTGCGGACCACCGTCGGCGACGCGGCCTTCTTCCAGATCCTGCGGACCTGGGCGTCCCAGAACAGGGGAGGCAACGTGCACACGGCGCAGTTCGTCGCCCTGGCCGAGCAGATCTCGGGCCAGCAGCTCGACGCGCTGTTCGACGCGTGGCTGTTCACTCCCGGTCTGCCCGCGCTCTCCGGGGCGTCCGCCAAGGCTGCGGCGTCCGCTGGGTCGGCGCGCGTGGGCTCCCGGCCGCTGGCCTCCCGGCCGCTGGCCGAGGTGCCTGGCGCCACGTTCCTCAAGCAGGGGCACCGCCACTGACGGTTTCCGCCCGGGTGACGCGCGACCCCGACCCGGTCGCACGGCATACTCGGGTGGGTGAGCGAGGAAGCGCAGACGGAGGTTCCGGGCAGCGCGGTGCAGCGCGCCCGGGCCGACCTCGCGGCGGGCCGCGAGTGGAAGGCGCGCGAGGGACTGCTCGCGCACCTCGCGGGCGACTACGACGCCGAGGCGCTCGAGCTGCTCGGCGAGGTCAACTTCGCCATGCGCGACCTGCCGGCGGCCGGAGCCGCGTGGTTCGGCACCGGTCGCCGCGGCCAGGACGTCGACGACGCGGTCGACGCCTGGCGCGAGCGGCACCACGACCAGTTCGCGGACATGTTCCGCAGCCTGCCGCGCGTCGTGCGCGAGCGTGAGGGCAACCCGCGCGTCGACGCGTTGCGCCGTCGCGCCCAGCAGGCCGACTCCGCCGACTCGGCGCCGCAGCACGGGTCCCCCCTGGACACCTCCGACGGTTCGGGTGGTCTGGACCCCGCGCTGGTCATCGCGGTCGGGCTGGGCGTCCTCTTCGTGGTGTGTGCGGTCATCGGGCTCGTCACCGTGCTGCGCTGGCTGGTCCCCGGCTGATGCGGCCACCGCGTGCGGCCCTCGTGGCCGAGGTGGCAGCCTGCATCCCCGACCCGGTCGGCACGGACTGCGTCCGGGTGGGGGTCGACGGGGTCGACGGCTCGGGCAAGAGCTTCTTCGCCGACGAGCTCGCAGGTGAGCTGCGTGCCCGGGGGCGTGGCGTGGTGCGTGCGTCGGCCGACGACTGGCACCAGGTGCGCGAGCGCCGGTATGCGCGTGGGCGGACTTCCCCGGTCGGGTTCTGGCTCGACTCCTACGACTACCCGCGGCTGCGCGGAGAGCTGCTCGAGCCGCTCGGGCCGGGTGGGTCGCGCGAGTTCCGGCGGCGGGGGCACGACCTCGTCAGTGACCAGGTGCTGACCGACCCGCTCGAGGTGGCGGCACCCGGGTCGGTGGTCGTGGTCGACGGGCTGTTCCTGCAGCGCGCCGAGCTCGAGGGGTCGTTCGAGTTCGTGGTCTGGCTGGACGTGCCCTTCGAGGTGACGGCCCGGCGGATGTCCGCGCGCGACGGCACGTCGCCCGACCCCGAGGCCCCGTCCATGGCGCGCTACGTCGAAGCGCAGCGGACGTACTTCCGCGAGCGCTCCCCGTGGACGCGCGCCGACCTGGTCGTCGACAACACGGACGTGGCCACTCCGGTGCTCGTGCACGGCGTCTTCACCTGAGGGGGTGGGCCCGGGGGTCCGCAACGGCCGGGGATCGGTGGTCCGCCACGCCGAGGGGGTCGTGGGCGTTGTCGGTGCGGGCTGTCACCCTCGGTGGCATGGACAACACCTCAGACGTGCTGCTGCTCCACGCGGTCCAGGAGTGGTGTGACGTGTGCATGGCCGAGCGCATCCTCGTGCCCGTCGTCGACGACCTGCCCGGTGGCCTGTGCTGCACCGTGTGCGACACCGCGGCGTTCGGCGAGCTCGACGACCTGCCGTCCGTCGCCGCCCTGCGCCGGTCGGCCTAGGTGCCGTCGCCGGCGAGTTCCCGATTCCTCCGCCGAGGCCCTGAGGTGGCTCCTACCATCGACGCGTGAGGGGACGCTGGGTGGTCGCGGTGGCAGCCGCGACGCTGGTGGTGGGGGTCGTGCTCGGGTTGGGCGCGGGCCTGGTTCTCGGGTTGTGGGCCGGGCGGGAGTCCGTGACGCAGACTCGCGTCGCCGACCTCCGCGGCTCGCGGCCCGAAGGCTCGATGAGCCTGCCGGAGGCGGCTCCGTCGCGGGACGCACCCGCCCCGCTGCTCGAGCTCGAGGTGTTCAAGGACGGTTGTGGGGTGATCCGGTCGGAGCCGTCGGCCGGGGCGGCATACCGGAACCTCGCCTGGGTCTTCCGCGACGGTGACGGCTTCCAGGTCCTGAGCCGGGCCGCCGAGGGTGAGACGCGGTACCGCTACTTCCGGTCTGGGCAGTACTCGGTCGTGCTCGAGGCCGTCGTCGGCGGAGCCTACCGACCGGTGAGCAACGAGGTGACGGTCCGCTGCTGACGGCGCTGTGCCGAAGGCGCACGCGTTCGGCCGATCTGCCCGCCTGAGGGAGCCTCCGCTGCCATCATGTCGCCATGACTGCGCAGTCCAGCGACGAGACGCGCCTGGACGAACGCCTCACCGGGCTCGCCCGGGTCACCGCCGAGCTCATCCAGGCCGACAGCGCCGAGGTCGTGACGAGGATCGTCGTCGAGCACAGCTCGGTGGCCGTGGGGGCGACGATGGCCTCGTTGAGCCTGCGGGTCGACACCGATGTCAAGCTCATGGGCCTGCGGGGCGGGCTCGAGGGTGACACCGAGATGTTCGCGACCTTCCCGGTGTCGATGTCGACACCGTCCGCGGACGTGATCCGCTCCGGGCAACGGCTGATGATCTCGGGACGCGACGAGATCCTCGCGGCCTACCCGGACACCCCGCGGATCGACCGTGGCGAACGCTCCCTGCTGGTCCTGCCGCTCAACACCGCGAGCGGCACCCTGGGTGCGATCGGACTGTCCTTCCCCGGTCGCCGTGAGTTCGCGGCGGCGGAGCTGGACTTCCTCGACATCCTCGCCGACAGCTGCGCCCAGGCGCTCCTGCGCATCCGCGCGGAGGAGGAGGCTGCGGAGCGCCAGGCCAAGCTGACGTTCCTCGCCGAGGCGTCGGCCGAGCTCGCCAGCAGCCTCGACTACGAGGCCACCTTGGCGAGGGTCGCGAGGTTGGCCGTGCCGACGTTCGCCGACTGGTGCGCGATCGACCTCGTCAAGGACAACCGCCTGCGCCGACTGGCCGTGGCGCACGTCGACCCGGCGAAGATCGAGTACGCCCACGAGCTCGCCGAGCGCTACCCCAGCGACCCGGAGTCCCGCAACGGGGCGTGGCACGTGATCAGGACGGGCAAGAGCGAGCTGATCCCTGAGATCACCGACGAGATGCTCGTCATGGCTGCCCGCGACGACGAGCACCTGCGGATCGCTCGGGAGCTCGCCCTCCACAGCGCCGTGACCGTCCCCCTCGTCGCGCGCGGGCGAACGCTGGGCGTGATCACCTGGGTGAGCGCAGAGTCGCGGCGCCGCTACACGCAGGGCGACCTCCAGTTCGGCGAGGACCTGGCCCGGCGGGCAGCCGTCTCGATCGACAACGCCGAGCTGCACAGCGAGACGCTGGCGGTCGCGGTGCGGCTGCAGCACGCCGTCCTCCCTGCCTTCCTGCCCACGGTCGAAGGGTGCGACGTGGCCGCCTGCTACTCCCCGTCGGGCCGCACCGAGGTCGGTGGCGACTTCTATGACGTGATCGCGCTGTCGGGTGGGCGGGTCGCCCTGTTCGTAGGGGACGTGATGGGTCGGGGCGTCGACGCCGCGGCCTCGATGGCGCAGATGCGGGCGTCGGTTCGTGCCTACATCGCGGCGGACCCGCGACCCGACGTGGTGCTCGCCAAGCTCGACGGGATGCTGGCCGAGTACGGCGACGACCAGTTCGTCACGCTGGCCTACCTGCTGGCCGATCCTGCGCGCAACGAGCTGCTGGTGGCCAACGCCGGGCACCCGGCGCCCATGATGCTCCGCGCTGACGGGTCGGTCGTGGAGTTCCCCTGCGCCGACGGCGGACCGCTGTCGGTGGTGGACGGCGGCCGGCGCCAGCGCCACCGGATGTCGTTCCTCCCCGGTGACACGGTCTTGATGTTCACCGATGGCCTGATCGAGAGGCGCACCGAGGACATCGACACGGGACGCGCCAGGCTTGCGGCGGCCCTCGGCAACCTGGCCGGCGAGGACCTCGACGAGGGGTTGCGCGAGACGGTCAAGGCCGCCGGGGACGTGACCCACGACGACGACGTCGCCGCCGTGGCACTGCGCCGCCATCCCGTCTCGTAGCAGCCCCAACCATCGCACCGCTTTCCTCGAGGGGCCGTCGGGCAGCACTCAGGGGTAACCATCTGGGCCAGGCGCCGTCCCGGCGGCCTCCTGGTCCCCCAGCCCTTGCGCCGACGTCACCCTTGTCAGGACGTGTGCCGGCTGGGACCGTGGTGCATCGGGTGTGCTGGATCGGTGGCTGGTTGCGGTGCATGCGTGCTGGCAAACCGACCTCGAAGGTGTCCAGATGTTCGCTCACCGGCTGCGCAGCTTCCTCGCCATTGCGGTTGCCTCTGCGGGCGCGCTCGTGCTTGCCCCGCCAGCGCTGGCCGAAGGGGCCACGATCACGTCGCCTCAACCCGGCAAGTTCTCCACGCAGGAACCGCTCCGCGTGGCGGGCACCTGTCCACAAGGAAGCCGCACTGCCATGGTGGCCGTCGCCAGCGACGATGTGGACGTGACACGGACCGCGACCGACGTCTCTGACGACCTCGGCTTCGCGACGGTGCTCGACATCTCCAAAGCCCTCACCGGCACCGGCAGGGTCTCGGTGGCGTGCTTCGCATACAGCGAGCAGGCGCCCCTTGGAACGGCCGAGGTGGAGGTGTTCCTCTTCGGTCCCGACACGGCCGACTACGAGGTGGAGGTCTCCGTGTCGCCGCACGCCGTCGCCCTGGGCGGCACCCTCACCGTGTCGGCCACCTGTGAGCGAGGCACTCAGATGGCGGTTGTCTACCTGCAAAGCGATTTCGAGGGTTCTTTCCTCCCGGGCGATGGGTTCATCTTCAGGCAAGCGACCCTGACCCCCAGCCCGAACGGGGACGTGGTCGCCAGGTTGCCCATCAGCGCCGATCCCACCCTGGACTTCTCCGACCCTGAGGTGGGACCAGCTCGCGCCCAGGTGTTGTGCGGCGATCCCGAGGCGGAGCAGCCCGTGCGCGAGGGGCTCGGCGAAGCTCGGTTCGTCATCACGGCCCCAGCCTCCCCACGTCCACCGGGGACTCTCCCGGGCCCGGCACAGGAACTGGCCAACACCGGCTCCGACGTCTCCCACGTGACTGGGATGGCGGCACTTCTCTTGGTGGCCGGCCTTGCGATGTCGGTCGCCATCAGGGGGCGGCCAGCCCCTGCGTCACGTCGAGGCGGCTCGGCGCACCGCGTTCAGCGCTGAGCGCAGTGGGGTGTCGTGTAGGGCGCCAATGCGCGAACCGTTGCCTCCGTGGGAAATGCGAACGGCACTTCGGTACCGGTCGCACGCGCTGGGGCTGAATCGACCCGGTCGGCCTTCACCACCGCCCGGAGGTCACGGGCGAGGTCGACCATGCCCCAAAGACCAAGGTCGCCACTGCGCCGCACGTGTGGGCCTGCAGACCACACCGCGCGCTGGAGCGTGAGCGGGTCGTCGGTCGTCGTCGCGATCTGTTCCAGGACCTGCAGTGCATGGGTGGCCCGGCTCGGATCGGCTGTGGTGTCAGCCTTCCACTCTCCCCGTTCCCACACCTCCGCGTGACGGGAGCGCACCCACGCCAGCGCCCCTGCGCCATCCAGGCGATGATCACCGCTGGCTGGTAGCGACAGCCCGGCGCGCTGGTCACGCACAGGGGTCGCCGTGGAAACGCGCACTCCACCGATGGTGTCGACGGCGTCGATCAGGCCACGAAAGTCCACCACCACGACGTGATCGACGCCGATGCCCAGCTCGCGGCACATGCTGTCCGCCATGGCCTGCACTCCATCGTCAAGCCTCAGCCCGAGGCGGTGAGGGCTGCCCGACCCATCAGCCACGTACAGGTCCCGGGGGATCGACAAGAGCCTTGGCGGGCCATCAAGCGGGTGGCGCAGGACGAGGACGAGATCTGCTCTTTCCCCGGTCGTCTGGGCCCGATCGGCATACCGAAGTCGGTCAGGGCGGTCGAGTCGCTGTCGTGAGTCAGAAGCCAACAGCAGGTAGGTGACTCCGGACCCGGAGCCGGGCGCGGCCAGAGGTACCACAGGAATGCGGTCCACGAGCACCAACGCGTCAACCGCGATGGAGCCTGCCACCAGAAGTCCGGCGACGAGCGCGCCCCGCGCTGCCAACCGCCACTTCGCCGTCAAGGCTTTTCCATCGCCATGTGGACCTCCCGACAGTCCAGGCACAAGCAGTCAGTAAGCCCCTCCAGACCAGATACGGGCATCGCAGCCACCACCCGCTCCACGGCCTCAGGACTGCGCCAGCTGCGAGAGCGGATAGGCGACGAGCCCGAAGCGGATCAGCCGGCCGACCAGGCAGGTCGAGCAGAACAGCGAGAGCCGCATCCGCGCAGCGCCGGCGAGGACACTGGTGGCGGCGAGGGGTGGCACTCCGACGACTGCGCTCACGGCCACGAGGGCGGACCCCGCCAGCGGTCGCTCCAGCGTCGCCAGCAACTGCGCGAGGCGCGCGCCGGTGACGCGTGACAGCGCTCGCGCCCTGACTCGGCGGACAGGTCGAGGCTGCCGTCGCCTGGCCCGGGCGGTGCCTTCCCTGGAGCCGACGAAGATCGCCACCTTGGCGATCACCTGGCCCAGGGTGATGCTGATCGCGATGGCCAGCCACAGATGATTCTGCCCGAGGACGGCGACGGTGAGGATGGCCTCCGCGTTGACGAACGGGAGCAGCCCGGAGACGAGCCCGGCGGCAACCAAACCCAGGAGCAAGCTCGCGACGGCGGGGTCGACCTCCATCACGGCGCAGTCGCCACGCCCCGCTGGAGGAGCATGCGCAGTCGCACGCAGGACCGCACCTTGATCCCGAGGATGACGAGGGCCACGACCGACGCGAGGACCACCTGTCCGGCGAGGCACAGCACCACCACCGATGCCGTGTTGAGGGCCTTGGCTGGCCGGGACCAGTTCCACAGCCAGAGGCTCCGGTCCACGAGGTGCATGTCGTTGGGGCCCTTGACTGCGAACGCCAGGAAGCCCAGCGACAGCATCGTGTCGAGGATCGCGAACTCGACCAGGTAGATCGTGATCGGCACAGCCAGCGCGGGGAACAGCAGGACGAAGCAGGCGGCGCACAGCAGGCTGCTCGCGCGGTCGACCACGATGTCGAAGACGGCACCGATCCGCGTCTCCTGGTCGAGCCGGCGCGCAGCCTCGCCGTCGGCGATGTCGAGCACCCAGTACACCGCGTACGCGGCGCCCAGCAGGGGCAGGCTCTGGGTGGCCAGGGCTGCGAGGGCGAGCGCGATCCCCACGACGGCACGCAGGGCCGTGATGCCGTTGGCCCACGTCAGGATCGGCTCGACCGCCAGCGACGAGAGCTCCTCCGTGGTCCCTCTGATGGTGTCCCGTCCCGGTCTCACGAGTTGGCCTCGATCCGGGCGGTCAGTGCCGGGACCGCAGGACGTCGAGCTTCGTGGAAACATCCTGGACCTCCTGGACTGTGGGTGGGCTGCGATGCAGCCATTACCTGAGGGTCCCGCGGATTGCCTGCCGCGTCGTCATCTTTCAGGACCGCAGTTTGGCGACCTGTGCGCCACGGCGTGGC